>JBCBLJ010000019.1:0-26105 GCA_038520195.1 Planctomycetota bacterium | reverse complement strand
GTGGTTCGCCCACGCATCAGGCCGATGAAAACCTGGTCGCAACCGAGGTCGTTTTGCAACGTGGTTACGAGCGTCTGGCACGCTTCAACGACGGTTGAGGCCGCGTTGATGGACTGAACAAGCTCGAGTGCGGCCGCGGTCACGCGAAGTTCGCGATCAATCTCTGACGCGCGTCGACGCGACGCGGCTGAATCAAGAAACGTCGCCAAGAGTTGCAGCTGACCAATACACAATGTCGTCGCACTCGATTCCGATGAGCAACATCCGACCAAAGCGGGCAACTCGCGTCGACCAGTGGGCACCGCCACGTAGGAAGCTTGACCTACTTGCGCAACGACGGGCATTCCGTTTGCCAGCTCGTCGGAGAGTCGAGGTAGTAACGCGGATTCGACCAAGCTGGTATCAAAGCCTTCACTCGCATCACACGCCTTTAGATTTCCTTTGTCTTCGCGACGAATCGCACAGCCACCGCGAACAGTGTTGCCGCGAGAAACAAGACTCAAACACGCCCGAACCAGATCATCGAATCCTTCATGCTGTTTTTCGCTTGACCGAAGCTCACTCAACAGCCGTGCGATGAACGTCAGTTCGGCGGAACTGGCGATGTCATCGTGTTCTTGCTTGGCGCGGCGATGGCCCGTCACTGCCGGCGTCGTCGCGGCCGACAAGGGATCGAAACGGAATGACGAGTTCATGAACCGCTCGCCCCGCGAAGGCCGGTCGCATCTGTCGGGAAAGGTGGCTCCGACTGAAGCTCAAGTTGACAGGGAACACCGCTTCGGAACGCTTGCTCGGAATTGTCAAGAAGCACGTGAACGCGGACTCGACCGCTGTCCGCTTGCGTCACCGCTTCGACATACTCGATGACTCCACGACACCGCCGTTTGGTTTCTGGAAACGATAGATCAACCGGCATGTTCTGGCCGAGCGATCGAGCAAGATCGGTCGGCAAGAAGAACTTGACGCGAAGTTGATCCAAGCGAACAACCGTGACGAGATGCGGGTCGCCGAGCGCAACGTACTCGCCAACTTCTTTCGTGACGTCAGTGACGACACCGGTGATTGGGGAACAAACACGACGTTTTGCGATGCGGGCTTCGATCTCAGCCACCTCGAGTTGGCGGAGCCGACGTTCCTCTCGCAGTGCTTCCACTTCGAAAGCCGCGACTTCGGCATCCGTCTCGGCACGGCGAACCTCTTCCACACTCCCGGCGCCGCTTTCGAGCAAACCCTGAAGCTTCTCGAATCGTTGTTTCTTTTGGTCGGACTTCGCCTTTGCGGCTTCGAGTTGGGCCGAAGACTCATACTTGGCCAAGGCAACGCGTCGCGTCGCGTCGAGGATGTTGCTATCGAGGCGAACGAGCAAATCGCCCGATGAAACGCGGTCTCCGAGCTTGATTTCGATCGCATCGATCTTTCCGCTCTCCGATGCCGCGACCTGAATCCGTCGGATCGGCTCCGTATAGCCCGTAAAGCGACTCGATTGACTGACGTTGCCGGGGTCATTGGCAACACTCTCGCCAGCGCCGATCCACGTCGTCGCAAAGGCGATCAACGCAAATGAGCATCGAAGTTGAAGTCGACTCACAAAACTCTCCAATGATTCAAGCGGTGATTCGCGCCAGTGACGATTGAACGGACTCCATCCAACGGTCATGGCTAACCATTCGCTGTCGACGCCGAGAGGCTTCCGCCTCAAGTTCTCGTTGAAGTCGCCGGTGTGCCGAACTGAAATCGCGAACACACTCTCCTTTGACCGCGTCGCTTGACATCCGGTCCGCGAGCGCCGGCGCGTGTCGCACAACCAGTTCGTCTTCGGCGGACGAGAAAACTTGCGAGGACCCCGGTTGCCCTTGCCGTGCCGCGCGGCCCTCGAGTTGTCTATCCACCCGAGCACTTTCGTGGATACCGCTCGCGATCACGTGGAGCCCGCCGGCGCGAAGCGACGCGTCACTCGGCCGAATATCTGTACCGCGACCGGCCATGTTGGTCGCGACCGTAACCGCCGCGGACTCGCCCGCGCGGGCGACCAAATGGGCCTCGCTCTCGTCTTGCAGACCATTGAGTACAACATGTTGAACTTTCAGCGATTCAAGCTGTTCGCTGATGCGGGAACTTTCATGTATCGTCCGAGCGCCAATTAAAACCGGCTGACCGCGCTGGCTCCGTTTTGACGTCTCGTCACCGATGGCCTTTAGTTTGCTCGCTTCGGTCGAAAAACAGCGCATCGCTAGTGACTCGCGAATGCACGGTCGATGTGTCGGAATTCGGACCACCGGCAGTCCATAGAATTCCGCGAACTCCGTTTCGGCGCCCGTTGCCGTTCCAGTCAAGCCCGCGACACCGCGGTAGAAGCCCACGAATCGTTGCCGTGTGATTCGCGCACCGGTGTCGTTTTCCGGCGTCACTGGCACACGCTCTTTCACTTGGACGGCTTGATGCAGCCCGCCGTTCCAGGTGCGTTCGTCATGAATGCGTCCGGTGTTGCCGTCAACGATTTGAATCTCGTCGTTCACGATGACATAGTCTTCGTCTCGACGAATGAGGTAACGGGCTCGGAGTGCATTTTCGATCAATCGAAACCAAGGCCGCGCGATTTGCCCCGGCGGCCGACTGAGAAAACTCTGATGGATCGTTTTCCAGCCACGACTCGTCAATGCGATCGTTCTGGAGCGTCTTTCAATTCGATAGTCGAGTTCTTCTTGGAGTGACGTCGCGATTCGCTCGGCGAACTCGAACATCACCTTGGCGGTCCCCGCTTGACTCGCGCCACGACTTAGGATGAGTGGTAGCGATGCCTCGTCGACCAACACACTGTCGGCTTCATCAAGAATCGTGTACGCATGGCTTCGTTGGATAAACGAGAACTCCCTCTTGGCGCGGCCGCGGAGACGGTAAATGAACCGGTGCCCGAGCGGCTCCTGCACGTTGCCGCGATGGGTCATTTGATCGCGCAGATAGTCGAACCCGAATTCATACCCCGGGCCATAGGTGATGTCACAGGCGTACGCGAACTTCTTTTGCGGCACGTTCGCCGAAGGCTCCAAATGGGCGCTCGTTAGCCCGAGCGTTCGGAACAAGGGCGCGAGCTGGTCGTGGTCGCGGCGCGAAAGGTACTCGTTCGTCGTCGCGACATGGACGCCCTGACCACACCAAGCCCGCAAGACCGTCGGCAGCGCCGTGGTGATTGTCTTTCCTTCGCCCGTTGGAATCTCAGCAATCGTGCCCCCGGCCAAAACGAATCCGCCGATCAACTGGACATCGTAGTAGGACATGCCCGTCGTCCGCTGCAGCGCCACCTCCGTCAGCGCAAACGACTCAATGACCCGACCACGCTCTGTCGATCGATACGGATCACGCATCGACTCGCGAAATTGGTTGGCATGGTCTCGCAGCGCCGCGTCGGTAAGCTGTCCCAACGTTGCGGCGCGACGGCGCACCGGATCGACCCAGCGCCTTGTGTTCGACGTCGGAACGACGGCGCGACGCGGCGGTCGATGAAAGAATCGGTAGCTTGGAATTCGCTTCGGCATCGAACGGTTGGATCATGGAACGGAGTCGTTCGTTGCTTCGACCGTGAGGGTAATCGGACTTCATCCCGAGTTTCATCTAGCGGGGAGCGCGGAAATGGAGGGCCGACAATTGAATCGAGCTGGCAAAACCGTCGTGACCGGTCCTCCCTCACGATCCAAAGAGTTTCCGTTACCCGTGCGATGAGTTCCCGCCAGGGACGTAGGTGAGCGACGGTGCGTACGGCGTGGAACGAACCGCGATTCGATTGCCTCGACCGGCTTTACCTGCCCCGCGAGTGGATTCGGTTTACAATCGGACAATCTGTCCCGCCTCAATCTGGATTCCGCCATGAATCGCGTCCTCCTCTTGTCCCTCCTGCTTCTTCCTTCAGCCGCGACCGCGCAGGAAGCGGCAATCTCGATCGTTGACGACGGTTCGAAAGCGACCGTGACGGTCGACGGTCAGCTGTTTACCGAATACCGCTACGCTGGTTACGCAAAACCAATTCTGTATCCGGTTCTCGGCCCAGACCAAAAACCGATGACTCGGAATTATCCGATGGTGAAGGATGTCGAGAATGAGGCGACAGACCACCCGCACCACAAATCGCTTTGGTATACCCACGATGAGGTCAACGAAATCCGATTTTGGATGGAAAACGGCGAAGGCAAAACGGACGAAAAGGTCGGCACGCAGGTTCAGACTTCCATCAAGATCGAAGGAGCCACGATCACCAGCACCAACGATTGGAAAGATGGAAAGGGCGACACCGTCTGCAGCGATCGACGTATTCTGACGTTCGGGGCGAGCGACGGTGCGCGGACGATCGACTACGACGTCACTTGGATGGCATCCAACGGTGATATCCATATTGGAGACACCAAAGAGGGCACCATGGGGATCCGCACCCATCCTCAGTTACGCCTCAAGGCCAATCCCAAACGCGGCAATACAAATGTCAGCGGCCACTCGGTCAATAGCGAAGGTGTCCGAGACCGCGAGATGTGGGGGAAGCGGGCCGCATGGGTCGACTATTGGGGAACGATTCAAGACAAGCTCGTCGGTGTGGCGATTTTTGACCATCCCTCCAATCCGCGGCATCCGACTTGGTGGCATGCCCGTGACTACGGGCTCGTCGCAGCCAACCCGTTCGGCGTCAACCACTTCGAAGGCAAACCGGACGGGACGGGAGACATGATCATCAAAGCCGGCGAGACCCTCGGCTTTCGTTACCGTTTCGTCTTCCATGAAGGTGACGTGGAAGAGGCAAAGATCCTCCAGCGATACGAGACGTACAGTGAGGAGTGATCCGGTCGCGCCCCAGCAACCAATTTCCCGATTCACGCGGGCAATGAAGACTGAACGATTTCCTGCGCGATCGCTGAATCCATTCGACGCGCTATGGTAATTGGTGATCTCGCCGAACACCGTGCGGTCGCCATTTCCCAAATGATCTCGGGATGACCGCGCGACCTTACCGCAAACGTACCGCAAAGCAGACTTCACAGCGGTTGCGTGCGAGCTGCCGAATTCGAATGTCGCGTGGCTTCCATCTTTCAGCACGCTTTACCCAATCGGGGATTTCGGCTGCTGCCTTGTAGTCCCCGAGCTTCATCGTCAGCAGCATGCCTTCGATGGTGCAGTGCGTGTGCGTGACGATGTGATGAACGGTCGTCAGCGTCTTATCCGGTTTCACATTGGAATCGACGAACAACCACTTCGCGCCCGTAAACTCCTTGCGGGGCAAGTCTCCGGCGCGGGCTCGAAAGTGCTTTAGTCGCGGATGCTCGGCGATTGACTCGTCCATCTCTGCGGGATCGACCGCGATGACGTTGAAGCCCAACTCCAAAAATCGACCGCATGCCCCGCCCGGCGCGCTGCCGACTTCCACGACCGTGTCACCCGGATTCATCTCGAAACCGCTCCAGTCGATCGATTCGGCTGCCTTGTAGTAGGCACGCGAGATCGGTTCCTCGTCTGGCTCAAGCGGTTGGACTCCACCCGCCCAACGCGTCTCCCAGGCTTCCGCTTGATGCCAACCGACAAACCAATGCGATGGATCCACCAAGACAACATCCAGGACTCGCTCACCCGGCTGGGCGATCTGATTGGGCGCCGCGGCAGTGACGAATCGCGGATGCGTCACCGCATGGAGTTCATCCGCGACCACTTTGCTGACCTCGTCCAAACCCGGCTCAAAGCCAAACTTTCCGATCGGCAATCGATCCCGCGGCCAGACATGCAGTTGATCAAACGGTTCCTGCGAATGCGCTTCGAGCAACGTCATCAACTGCGCGAGCAGGGCCTGCCCCTCGACTCCTCGCACCTGGCCGATCGAATAAGAACTGGTGCGGATAAACGTATCGTACGGCGGTGCCGCGGCGTGATCGTGTTTGCAGGTGACAAAACCGGGGCGCGAAAAAGCGAGTCGCCAACCAAGAGGCGCGATCGCATCTTTCACGCACTGTTCAGCGCCGTTGGCGCAGGTCAGCATCGCAAAACTGGGCCCGTCTTCTGTCGTTTCACTCATCGCCAGCATCTTGGTTCGCGCGGTTCTGGTAGGCCTTCACGCGGTCAGCGACGCCCGAGATCAAGCTTGCGGCGTTTCGGTAGTACAGCTTTTCCAGCACTTTGTCGGGAAGGTCAACGCCGTAGATATTCCACATCCCCTGCGGAGGTGGCACCTTCTCGCTGTATGGAAACGATTCGTCGCGTGTTTCAAAGAAACGCCAATAGAGTCGGACACGTGTTTCGGGCCAAGGCCCATCGGTACCGAACAACAATCGGTCTTGATACTTGATAAGGAATTCGCGCGTGGTGAAGGGCTGTCGACCGAGTTCCGCGATCCGCGAAGCGGGTTCGATCCAGAGGTTCGGGTACAGGTCCAGCCATTTCCCGACAGTCGCCAAGTCTTCTGGATTGTTGGCAACGTGGGCACCGATGAATTGAGTCTTGGGGTGTTTGGCGATCACGCGATTGCGGGCGGCAAGCAATTCTTCGCGGGAAGGAAACCGGTCACCAAAGAAGCTCCAATCCGGATGCCGACTCAGTTCCTCCCAGCGTTCGTTGGTCTCGTCGATGGGGTCAAAGAAAGCAGCGGGGTCCGCGGTGTGAATGATGATCGGTAAGCCCAGCTCGCCGCACTTCGCCCAAATCGGATCCCAGCGCGGGTCGTCGATCGCGATCAAGCTACCGTCGGGATTCCTGTAGCGAAGCCCAAACTGTTTGAAGAGCTTGAGCCCACACACGCCACGTTTCGCCGCGGCCTCCAATTGCGCCGCGGTTCGCTCGGCGAAGTCCCGGCGGTGGCAGGGCCACAGCGAGGGATTGTCGATCGGGGCGTTTCCTCGCCAATTGATGTTCGCAAAGATGGCGAAACGGTCCCGATAGCGAGTCCAAAGATACTTCATGTGTTGATCGAGCTGACTTCCCAGGCGACCGTCCAGAGAAACGCAAACCGCGATGTTGTTGCGGTCCATCAGGTCGACAAAATCGTCCAAGGCTTCATCACTTCCGCGAAGCCGGAAATGGAAATGGGTGTGCACATCGACCACCGGCATCTCGGCGGACTCGCGCGGATGTTCGGGGACGATCATCTTTGCCTGGGGACGAAACTTTCGCAGCAGTAGTTCCCGTCCGTCTCGGCCGTCGAGTGTTTCCAGCTCTTCGGTGCTGAATTCGCGCTGCGTCTCGGGCAAATCTTGGCCTAGAACCGATACGTTCGGTGAACAAAACAGAACAATAAGCAGGACGACTGGCGCTCGCGGGAACGGTGCTCGTGGAACTTGGGGCATGGCCGGTACAATACGGTCAGAGGAACTTGGCAACGGCATCCATGAGAAAGGGCGCGGTCGCGCGTCACAAACGGGGACGGAACGGAGAGTGAGCAACGAGGATCTGACGCAAGACCAAACCGAGGGTGGGCAATCGACCAGCCGCGAGCGTTCGATGCAGGTTTCGGCGCCTCCGGCGGACGTTCCAGGCTATCGACTCGAACGGTTTTTGGGCAGCGGTGCCTTCGGACAGGTTTGGGTCGGCCGCGATCTGAACACCGGTCGCCCGGTCGCAGTCAAATTTTTTCTGCATCGCGGTGGAGTGAATTGGTCGCTGCTGAGCCACGAAGTCAAAAACCTGGTGCAACTCTCCGCCGATCGTCACATCGTTCAGGTTCTCGAAGTCGGCTGGGATAGCGATCCTCCATTCTACGTCATGGAATTGATCACCGGCGGCTCGCTGGAGGATCTGCTCAGTGATCGCGGGGCATTGCCGGTGGAGGAAGCCGTCGAGTTGTTTCGACAGATCTGTGTCGGTCTGAACCACAGTCACAGCAAAGGCGTGCTGCACTGCGATCTCAAACCCGCCAACATCCTTCTTGGTGAAGACAACGAGCCTCGATTGGCTGACTTCGGACAAAGCCGAATGACGCACGATCAAACGCCGTCGCTCGGAACGCTGTTCTACATGGCACCCGAACAAGCCGACCTGAACTCGTCGCCGAGTAGTTCCTGGGATGTGTATGCCGTCGGCGCGATCGTCTATCGAATGCTAACGGGAGGCCCGCCGTACCGCGACGATTCGATCGTCGAACGACTCGACACCGCTGGATCGCTGCCGAAACGGCTCCAGCGATATCGCGAATCGATCCAGAAGGCCTCGCCTCCACACCGACACTTTCAACGCACCGGCGTCGACCGCATGCTGTCGCGGATCGTCAGCCGCTGCCTCGCCCCTGACCCGGCCGACCGCTTCACGACGATCCAAGAAATCCTGCAACATTTGGATGAACGCGACGAGAGTCGTGCCCGTCGACCACTAATGTTGCTCGGCGTGTTAGGGCCAATCCTGCTGCTCATCGCGACCAGCATTTTCGCCGCGCGCACGATCAACCGAGCGAGTCGACGGACGACCGAGGCGCTTCAAAAAGAGGCTTCAAGCGCGAATTTGCTCGCGGCGAAATTCGCGGCGAGATCGCTCGAAGTCGAACTCGACCGTTACTTCCGTCTGTGCCGCGACGAAATGAGTCTGGATTCCTTTCGACAAAAGATGAGCGATGCGCTCAACGGCGAATCCGTTTCACGGCCGCTCGCGGAGATCGCCGCGACGGGAACCAGCGAACGGGCTGGCTCCATGACCGATGCGCGCAATGCGCTGCTGGATGCCCAGCCGAAGCAGATCCTCGATGACTACCTCGCCGAACGCCTCGAGCAATACACCGTCGCCGAACGAACGCCGCGACTCGCTTCGATGTTTGTGACGGACTCTTCGGGGACCATTTTTGGCATCGCGTATGACCCTCCCGTTTCACGCGAGGCAAACAGCTCTGGACGAAACTACGCCTACCGAACCTATTTCCATGGCGGTGACGACGATCTCTCCAAACAAACCGCGATCACTTCCATCGATCCGCTCTCCGAAATGCATTTGTCCGCCGCTTTTCAATCGACGGCAACGGGCCTGTGGAAAGTCGCGATCAGTGCGCCGGTTTACTTGGACGCCGACCCACCAGAGAACGCGACGCCCGATGCGGTCTTCGTGATCACCATCAATCTCGGTGATTTTGAACTGCTTCAGGGATCCAATCAGGTTGCCGTGCTCATCGATGCGAGAGAGGGAACCGTTCTTCAGCACCCCTTTCTTGAGAGTCGATTTCGGGCCGACAAACCGTACCGGGATGAGTTGAAAGTCGACCCCGCTGACTTGAAAAAACTCTTACGAGTGCAGGACGTCACCTACACCTACCGCGATCCCGTTGCCCAGGCCGATGAAGGGGCGGCCCAAGACGCCCAGCAATACGCCGGCAATTGGATCGCTGCCCTTCAAAGCGTGGCTCTGCCATCGACCAAAACATCAAACCAATCGGTAACGGATCGCGAAGCGGGCCTGATGGTCCTCGTTCAGTACCAACTTCGTGCCGTGGAGGAACCGGTCGACGTGATGAGGCGTGATCTTCTATGGGAAGGTGCCGCCGCGCTGGGATCGATCTTGATCGTCAGTGCGACACTCTGGTTCTTCGTCCATCGCGTTCGTCAGGACCAGGCCGTCCAACAAAAAGGCGGGCGATCGTCGCTGTCGACCGCTCTCGGGTCAAACGCCGAAAACGCGGACACGAATCAACGCTCTGGCTCGGATGATCCAACCGAGACCCTCAGTACGCCGCGACGCTAAGCAGTTCACGATCACGTGTCCGGATGACGAGCCAACCAGAGCAAATCGTTCAAAGAGCGAATCTGTGCTTTACTCATGTGCTCGAGTCGTTTTCGATGCAACTGATCCAACGGTTGATCGATCTTCTTCAGCAACGACTTACCCTTTGTGGTGAGCGTGACCCAGACCACCCGACGATCGTTTTCGCATCGTTGCTTCGCCGCGAGTTCCATGCCGACCAATCGATCCACCAGCCGCGGCATGTCCGGCTGCCGTGTGATCATTTGCTCTCCGATTTGATAGATCGAAACCGGTGCCCCGTGACCCCGCAAGATTCGCAGCGCGTTGTACTGAACGCTGGTGATTCCAAAGCTCTTGAAAAGCTTTTCGAATTCGGTACTCACGATGGAAAACGTCCTCGCGAGATTGAGAAACACCTCCCGCTCGAGGAGATCAAACGGCTCCTTCTTGCCGATCTCTTTTGCCAATCCATCCGGATTGGCGGGGCTCTCTTTCTTCGCCATGGACGCAGGATCAGCTTTCAATAGTTGGAGTAAGGATTGTCGGGAACCGCCTCGATTTGGGTCGCCGACCAGAATTCGTACCCACAAAACCCGCACGCCGCCCCGGCGGGCAGCAAGATCAAGATCGCGGCCAGTGTTGATTCATAAAAGCTGGATCGATTACCGGGACAGAAGAGACAATACAAGAAAAAGCTAATCGCCACCGCAACGGCATTCCACCACGCGACGTCGGCGAAAAAGACCCCGAAAACGAGTGGAAGCGCGACGCAGCAGGAGAGGCACACCGCTGCCACATCCACACGACTTCGTGCAAACACGCAGAAGGCGAATACCACGACGGCAACGTTGCACCCGGCGCTCGCCAACATCGCGTAGCGGAGGCTGCCCGAAGTCGCCAGGATCACCGCTCCGGCAATCGACAACGCCAGGACAAGAACGCTACTGTGTCGATCGACTTCCTCTTCGTGCCGCCGCAAGAACGCGGGAAAGCAGCATACGCCGAGCGCTAGACTGGGAACCAAGACGAACCCGACGTGCTGCCATCGTTCGTAGGCATCCGTGAAATAGATACTGGTCCAAAAGGTTCGCGTCAAAACCACCGCGAACAAGACCATCATTGTTAGACCCATCAGGATCGACGAGTCCATCAGACGAGGCCAACGCCGCTTGGCAGGCGGGGCGGACGTCGTGCCACTCGGTGGTTGTTGGGACGATCGTCCGCCATACCATTGTTTGAGCGTTAGCAGCGTCAGCGCGACGGCCGCACACCAAGGAACCCAAAGGATCGCTTCCTTCGGAAACAGCAACGACTCGGCCGCGAAACTCAAATGCTCCGTCAACTGCGACGGCGTTTCCGAATTGGACGCCGAAACGGATATCTCATCGGCCACCAAACGGCCGGCATAACAGGCCCCCACCGCGACCCAACAGGCGATCTGCTCGGACGCCGATTTTGCGAACAACTGACACACCACCGCAATAATGATCGCCAACAGGACCGGGGCGACGTTGAGTGCGAGAATGTCGGTGACGGTGAGCATGAAAGGGCCGTGTGAATGAGTGTTTGTTCGCCCGCCTGATACTTCTAACGGTTTCGTACCGTCGTCATGCTGATGCCGCAGCCGGGAGATCCATTTTTTGAACTGACAGCCGTTCCGGCCGATGCGAAACCCCGAATGTCGAGCATCGGCAAGTAATGACCCGAGATCGGGACGGCCAACCGCATCCTTCTCCACCGCGCGCGTGTTGTCCGCCCAGATCGTCGTCTCCACCGACTCTCTGGCGATCCACTCTCTGCAGCTTCTCCGTGGACCCGGACGTCTCCATGATCCCTTCGATTTACGTTCTGGAAATCGTTGCGGGAACGTTTGCGGACGATGTTCCCACTTCCGATGATCAGAACACCGCGCGAACGTAGGAGATCGAGATGTCGTACCAGTTCGAAGTATTGTTCCGGTTTTCTCGTCGGATGGAGACTGAGATTTACAATCGAAGTCTCCGACGCCGGATCAAGAAGCGTGAGCAATCGCCGTGAGATCCGACGCCGTCCGCCTATTTCTTTTGAACGCCTTCGAAACTGAACATGATCGTGATTTGGTCTCCGATCGCCGGCAGCATTCCCTTCATGCCAAAGTCACTGCGCTTGACGGAGAACGTTGACATGAAACCGCATCGATCCATTCCGTAAGGCCCTTTGCCCTCACCGAGGTACTTCAGTGGGATGGTGACGGCTTTCGTCACGCCATGCATCGTCAGCTTCCCGATCAGCTTCATGTCCTGAGCGGTTCCGCTGATGCTCGTCGATTCGAATGTGATCTTGGGGTACTGACGCACATCGAAGAAGTCGGGACTGCTCAGGTGTTGATCCCGTTTTTCGTCATTCGTATCGATGGAGGTCGCGTCGATGACAACCTTAAACGAGCCGGTCGACGGCGACGCTTTCTCGAAGCGGAACTCTCCGCCGACCTTGTTGAAGCGCCCATAGGTGTAGCTGTAGCCGAGGTGGCTGACTGCAAAAACCAACGAGGTGTGGGAGTTCTCAACCTGGTAGTCAGCGGCTTCCGATTGCCGCGCAGGAACGACCCAAAGGCAAATGAGTGCTGCGATGGTGAGGCGAAGCGGTCGGAGGGTCGAGGTATTCATCTCTTTTTCTCGGCGAGGCGAATGGATTTAGCTGTTTGAACAGATATTTTCCCGTGATCCACAACGGTCTATCTGCGTCGGACGGGATATTTATATGTTGCAACATGTATTTTTGGCAAGTCCATTTTCGGATTTTGTCGATGCTCCTGTTCGAGACCCGGCTCGCCTGCGCTGGCACGACCGGGCTCTCCGGGCCGCGCGCCGGCGACCCGGCCGAACCTGCTGCGTGGCGGCCATGATCCAGAAAGCCGGAAAACTTCCGTCACGCTCCGCGGGGGCTCGACGTCTTGAGTGTTGAGCGACGGTGCATCCTTTAACGCGTCGCGTCTCGCCACCGACCGAAGAAGAGTGATGGTCAACCGTTTCTTCCTTTCATCGATACACCTCTCCGTAAAAACACTCCCATGATCAAAGCTAAACTCGTTTTTTGCCTCGCCTTAGGAGTCTTCGCCCTTCCTTCCACTCAGGGCCGGGCGGGGATGATCGTGGATCAGATCGGCGCCGGGCCCAATCTCATCGCCGCCGTCGGTCCGGGGCGGACGTTCCAGCAAGAAGTCACTGCGGGCGTCAGCGGGGACCTTGTTGGCGTCTCGCTTTGGTCATGGGGCTTGTCCGCGAGCACCTCCCAACCGATCACCGTCGGAATCAACTATGGATCGGGATGGCAAACCGACGCGGCTGCGGTCTCACAAACGTTTGCCCCAACGGCGAGCAATCAACGCATGTTGGTGGACTTTTCCGCAACACCACTGTTCCTTAACGCCGGTGATTCATTCGTGATCACACTTAGCGGGACGTCCCCTTTCGGGTACGTTGCGTACGGAAACGATGACTATGCGGGCCATTCGCTGTACTTCAATGGCTCGGAATTGGCATCCAACGATCTCCATTTTCTCACCCACATGAATGTTGCCTCGTCCAGTACGGTGCCCGAACCGGGTTCGCTCGCGGTGTTCGGAGCCGGTGCGTTGCTGGTTCTGAGTCGGCGGGGGCGCAAGCGTTCGACTAGAATCTGTTGACGCGCGTCGTCAGGACCGTCCGATGGCAACGGGCCGCGACCCCAACATTGGATCGTGACCGAAGATGATTGACCGCGATTCCCGCAGAAGACCGTTCACTGTTCGTTGAGCGATGGAATGGGTCCGACCACGAATAACCACCTCTCGTTGTGGCTGGAGACATCGGAAAAAGACGCCGACGCCGCGGGCTCGGGAGCGGACGACACGCTCGGTTCTCATTCACTCAATGAACTCGCGGATCTGGTCGAATGCTTCGAGTTGCTTGAGCGTGTCTGGCCGACGGAACCGGAGCCGCTGACGTACGCGACTGCCGGGGATGTCATCGGCTGCTATACGTTGACCCAGGAAATCGGTCGCGGTGGAATGGGCTCGGTCTGGGAAGCTCAACAGTATCAGCCGATCCGCCGGCGGCTCGCACTGAAACTCATTCACGCCAATGACGCCGATCGGGTCGCACGCCGCTTCAAAGCCGAGCGACACCTGCTGGCGAGAATGGATCACCCGAACATCGCCCGAATTCTTGATGCGGGCTCCACCGATCAGGGGCTTCCGTGGTTCGCGATGGAGTTGATCGAGGGCACGGATATTCTGGCATTCTGCCAGTCCCGCGCACTTTGTCTCGACGAACGCCTGACGCTTTTCCTCGAGTTGTGCGATGCGATCGAGCACGCGCACCAGAAAGGCGTGATCCATCGCGATCTCAAACCGTCGAATGTGATGATCGATCTGAAAGACGGCCAGCCTCTGGTGAAGGTGATCGACTTTGGGCTCGCCCGCACGCTGGATCGCGACCTCGAAATCACCGCGCAAACTCGAACCGGCGCGATCCTCGGCTCGCTCTGCCACATGAGTCCCGAGCAGACGATTGCCGGCGCCGAAGCCGACACGCGTACCGACGTCTACTTGCTCGGCTCGTTGCTCTACCAGTTGCTGACGGGCGAACTCGTTGTTCAGCGCGACACACTGCACTCTGGCGACCTGGCCAAGATCCTGATCGCGATCCGAGAAGACCATCCGCCCAGACCGAGCGAGCGAATCGTACGGCCGGATGACACCGCTGACTTCGGGGACACGAAAGAAAATGTCATGCCGAGGATTCGTGGTGAACTCGATTGGATCGCGATGCGAGCCATCGAGAAAGACCCCGATCTTCGTTATCAATCGGTCGAGCAGTTGGCCGCCGACGTGCGGCGTTTTCTCTCAAATGAACCCGTCGAAGCACGGCCAACGACCGCGTGGTACGCGACACAAAAATACGTCCGCCGAAACACCGCCTTCGTGACGGCCGTCGGAACGGTTCTTGTCGCAGTGATCGCCGTCGCGATCTTTTCGACGGTGGGCTTTCTGCAAGTCTCCAAGGCGAACGCCCTCGCGGAACGCCGCCTCTCGCAAGCCAATTCCTCCAATGCGATTCTGTCCGGAATCTTCTCCGACCTCGATTTCGATTCAACCGAAGCAACCACCACACCGTTGAGGATTCAACTCGCAAAGCGTCTGATCCGCGCCTCGGAAGATTTAAAGGCTCAGTCCATCGGAGACTCCGCCGAGGTGGCCCAGTTGCAATCACGCCTCGGCACCACCCTCAACAGCCTCGGCTTTCATCGCGAGGCCGCACCGGTCTGCCAAATCGCCTATGAGACGGCGACTCAACTCGACTGGCCCTCTCCGAGGGTTCGCGACGCGGGGCGACAACTCGCATGGGCGTGGATGCACTCGGGACGTTTCGAGGACGCCCACGAGTTGCTTATCCGGCTGTGTGACCAGTGCGAATCCGAATCGGCGACAATCGAAAGCCTCACGACGCAACACTTGTTAGCGAAGCTGCACTACTTGGAAGGGCGATTGGAGTTGGCCGAGCAGATCACCAATCGGGTCGCCGATCTTCGTGAAGAGTTACTCGGCGCGAAACATCTCGACACATTGGAATCAAGGGTTCTGCTTGCGACGATTTACACCGCGATGAAAGATGGCGGGTCGGCCGTACCGATCCTTGAAGCGTGTGTCGCGGAATACCGCGCGACAGATCCTCGGCAACCACGCACAATCCAAGCGATCTCGGATCTCGCCCACGCCTACGGACAGACCCGCCAGCGCGAACGAGGAGTGGCTCTCGCCGACGAGGCCTTCGAACTGGCGCGAACGACATTCGGCGAATTTCACGAGGTGACGTTCAACGCGCAGGTTCAAGTCGGCCTCACGGCCTGGACCGTCGGCGAAATGGATCGCGCCGAACAATCCCTCACCGAGGCGATCCGTGGCCTTCGGACCACTCGGCTTGCTGAGAGCCGATCCACTTTCATCGCCGCTCAAGTCCTCGCGCGACTGTATTCTCGAAATGGCTATCCGGAGACAGCACTGCCGATCGTGCAAGAGAATCTGCAGATTGCAAAGCGGAAGTTCCCGCCGGGACATACATCACTCTCTGCGGTCCGCAACGAGATCGCGATTCTTCACGGCATCCTGGGTGACCTGACAAAGACTCGGTCGATCTGCACAGAGATCATTGACACTGATCAGACCAGCGAAGCCTTTGCGGCCCAGCGAATTCTTGCACGATCTTACTTCGAGGAGCAGCGGTTTTCCGAAGCTGCGCAGATCCTTGAAGCCTCTCAAGAGTCGGCGGAAAGGATGCAAGGCCGGGCTGGACGCGACTCAATGTTGGCACGAGTCGATCTCGCGAAGACGCTCAGCGCGATGCAGCGCGGCGAGCAGGCGATTGCGTTACTCGAATCCTATCTTAAAGAACTCGACTCGGGCGCCGGTCTACGACAAATCCGCAAGACCATCGTGACGGCACAACTCGGCATCTCGCTCGCCCAGTCCGATGAGCTGGATCGCGGCATTGAGTTGATGGAGCGAATCGTCGCAAACGGAGCCCCCCTGAAGCAACGCGACGACCTTGTAAGAGAATTGAGGCGGGCTTATCTGCTGGCGGGTCAAACCCAACGACTCGCAGAGTCCTGTCGACAAGAGCTTGAAGAAATCGACCGAGGATTCCGAACCGGGTCTCCATTCAAAGCGGCGCAGCTGCTCGCGCTGGGTCTCGACCTGATCGAGTTTGGTCAATTCAAATTGGCCGAAGAAGCATTGAGTTTTTCCGATCGGATTTATCAAGCCAATCAAGATGACTCTTGGCAAGCCGCGTTCACGAGCCTGTTAGCACAGCGGTGCTTGCTCGCCATTGAAGAGGACGACGACGCGACCTCGGATTCACGATTGGCGTCGCTTGACGCTGCATTCGCAAGAGCCGATCGATCGGCCGTCTTCCCCGCTCACGCGGCTGATCTTCAACAAGTCGCAGACGATGTCGCCGACCTGTTGGAACAACGCGGCCTCGAATC
Organism: Planctomycetota bacterium; assembly: GCA_038520195.1. Taxonomy (GTDB): domain Bacteria; phylum Planctomycetota; class Planctomycetia; order Pirellulales; family Pirellulaceae; genus Stieleria. The sequence goes on along the minus strand of JBCBLJ010000019.1, from coordinate 9,422 downwards.
CGCCTTCTGGCGGGATCGCGGCGCGGTGAAGAATCGATAGCGTGACGGCACCCTTCTGCGGAAGCGGCAAGATCGGTGGCAAGCGACTGTCGTAATTAAGGTCCATCAGTTGCTGTTCGCAGGGACAGTGCGGGCGAGCCTAAGTCGCATCTTCGCGAAGGATGGTGGCTAATTGCGCGACGGCGCGGCTCCACAGTTTCCGAGCCGACTCAGGCGTGCGCCCCATCGCTTCGGCGATCTGCGGAAAGGACATCTGGTCCCGTTGTCGCATCGTCACAACGCGTCGTTGATCATCGCTGAGCCGGGACAACGCGAGTTCCAAGCGGTGCTCGTCTTCCTTGCGCATCGCTTCTTTACTTGGGGTCTCGCTCTCGCCGAGGTCATGCACCGTCACGTCGAGGTTTTGTTCTCGGCGAATATCGCGCTTTTGCGCGCGAAGGTGGCGATAACGGTTAACGACATCGTTCACGAGGATTTGCTTGAGCCACGCCTTAAACTCGCCGTAGCTTCTCGCCCGACATCGCTCGAAACCACGGTTGGCATCGATAATCGTGCTTTGAACGATGTCCGACGCGCTGAGCTGACCGACGCGTTGTGCCCCCAGTGTTTCCGCCGCTAGGGTTCTTAGATGGTCGCGAAACCCCTCGATCAGCCGAGCGCGATCTTCACCGGAACCGTTGCGTACGGTTCGAAGTTGCTCCGCGAAATCAACTTCCGCATTCAATCCGTGTTTCGAAATCATTTCATCCTGCCGGGGACGCGGAAGTCGCGATCCGGCTCAGTCGGGCTTCTTGTTGGAGAATTTCTTCCGCGGGTCACGCCTGGCGATTCCGGCTCGATCCATCAACGAGCTTCGCATCAATTCGTCCATGTATTCATCGTCCGCCGGCGGTGGCCCGTAGGCGCCCAGCGACTGGGGATCATATTCGACGAGGTATTCGTGTCGCGCGATGGACAGTTTGGTCTTCGGATCCAGCCGCTTGCGAATCACCGGTTTGCCGTCGACCTTGATCCCGTTGCGACTATTGAGATCGCGAATAAACCAATAGCCATGCTCCAGCGTGAGCCGACAGTGCTGACCGGAAATATTGGAAAATTTTAACTGAATATCCGATTCCGACCGCCTTCCGATCACGAGCCGTTCCTTGATCAAGGGGATCGGATCGCCGCCGCCCGTGGGAGTGAGTTGGCCGTATTTTCCGGCGAAGTCGAGGTCTTCGTCGTCGTCGTAGTAGTTCACCAGGGGCCTCATCCAGGGAAGATTGCGGGACGCGTTGAAATCATGAATGGCAGCGGGAAGAATGTCACCCGTAATTCCAGCGTTTTATTGTCGTGCGAGAACATGCTTTTGGCAAATTCCGATTCTTCCGGTGACGCCCTTCCGTGGCAACGCGAGGGTCTTGTCTACAACGCGTTCGGGGCCGCACTTCGCCGCCGATTTGGTGGGCGTATCCAGCGAGTCAGCATCGACGCTGGATTTACGTGCCCCAATGTCGACGGGGCCGTCGCTCGTGGCGGCTGCAATTTCTGCGACAACCGCTCCTTCAGCCCATCGCGCCGGGTCCGGCTTCAGCGCGTGAGCGAACAGCTGCGCCGTGGAATCGAGAGCGTGCGACAGCGATACAAACGCGTCGACGGCTTTCTCGCCTACTTCCAGCCAGCCACCAACACCTACGCACCGGTCGATCAACTCGAAGAAGTGTATCGACTCGCGCTGTCGGAGCAGCCCGATGTCGTCGGACTTGCGGTCGGCACGCGGCCCGATTGCGTCCCCGATTCGGTGCTCAATCTACTGCAATCGCTCGCCGTCGACCGTTATGTCTCGGTCGAATTCGGGATGCAAACGATGCACCAACCGGGTCTGGACTGGATGAATCGGGCTCACACGCATGCGCACATGATCAACGCCATCGAGCGCTCCCGTGAGCGTGGTTTTGAGTGTTGCGTGCACATCATCCTGGGTATACCGGGCGAAACCCATGAGATGATGATGCAAACGGCCGAAGAGGTCGCGCGTCTGGGTTTTGACGCCGTCAAGCTCCACAATCTCTATGCCGTCGAAGGAACTCCGCTCGGGGAGCAAGTCCAACGCGGCGAGATCAAGATGATGGAACGCGAGGACTATGTGCAAACCGTCGTCGACTTTCTGGAACGGCTGCCCGCCGAAATGATTATCGAAAGAATTAGCGGCGAAGCGCCAGCAGGCTATTTGATCGCGCCGGCATGGTGTGCGGAAAAATCGATTCTAAAACTCGACATCGAAAAGGAGTTCCGCCGTCGGGGCACACGGCAGGGGAGCGGATCCATGCGGCACCCGATCGCGATGTGCACCCCACGACCGCCCGACAACACGCCTGCATCGATTCGATCACAAATCGACGTGCGCGGAAGGCTTCCCGTCCTCAAGATCGAGAGCTAAACAAGATCATCCTGTCAACCGCTAGGACCCCACCGCCGCACAGGACGCACAACCGGAACAAGGGTTAAGGCGTTCACCGCTATCAATTGTCCTACGAGCTTCGACGATAACGGTCGTGCGCTAAATTCGTTTCTTGCTTTGACGGTCAACCTTCAGGAGGAAGGTACCGCGAAGCCGACGAAGTCGCAGGTTCGATCTAACTTAACGAACACCGACATCCATGGAGGGATGCAAGTGTTTTCACTTCGACGCGCGGTCGGGATATCCGTCGCCGCGGCCGCTCTCGCTGTAGCCCTATCACCCACCGCCCGACCACAGTCGGTGTCGGCGGTTGCCAGCGACTACGAAACGCTTCACCAAGTCAACGCGCAGATCGCCACGCCGGTCCAAGCGCATTCAACCTGCGAGGCCGGCTGGTGGCAGTCCTTGGTCGCGCTTCCGATTCGTCCCGAGAATGAATCAACCAAGCTGTCTCTCGAAGCAACGCTCATTCGTGCGTTGGAATACTCCAACCAGATCAAAGTCTTTAGCGACCTGCCCCTGATCCGTGAGACCGCGATCATCGAAGCGGACGCCGCATTTGATTGGACTCGGTTCATGGAAGCCCGCTGGGATGATACGACCGAACCGATCGGAAACTCTCTGACCGCCGGCGGCAATGTTGAATTCTTTGAAGATCACCAAGTGAATTCGCGCGCCGGGTTGCGAAGACGAACCCTTTCCGGGGCCAACGTCGAAGTGTTTCAGCGACTCGGATTCCAAGACAACAACTCCACGTTCTTCGTCCCCGATCCTCAAGGGACCGCAAGGCTCAATCTTGCATTCACGCAGCCGCTACTGCGAGGCCATGGCAAGCAGTACAACCAGTCACTGGTGCTGTTGGCCCGGATCGACAAGAACGTCGCCGATGACGAACTGGAACGTCAACTTCAATCTCACTTGCTCGAAGTCACACGCTCCTACTGGGCACTCTACCTCGAGCGCGCCGTCCTCTACCAAAAGATCAATTCTTACGTCCGTGGCAAAGAAGTCTTCGATCGTCTCAACAGCCGACGCGAGATCGACGCCCAGCCGACACAGATCCTCAGTGCCGAAGCCACGATGAAAACACGTGTCAGCGAACTGGTTCGGGCTCGCGCGGCAGTTCAAAATGCCGAATCCCGCTTGCGATCCCTGGTGAACGATCCGACGCTGTGCGTTGAAGTAATCCCAACGGACATGCCGTCCTTCGAGAACGTGCCCGTTGACATCTGCGAATCGGTTTCAGTCGCTTTTCAGATGCGACCGGAAATGAGACAGGCGGTAAAGAACATCAAAGCCGCTTCGGTGCGGCTGCGAATGGCAAAACATGAGATGTTGCCGGTGCTCAACCTCGTCACTCAATTCTTCCTCAGCGGCTTGGAGGACGATGGCCAAGTCTTCGAAGCGTGGGGCAACCAGTTTAGCGTTGGCAAACCAAGCTATGGGTTCGGGCTGGAATATGAATTGCCCGTCGGCAATCGAGCCGCCAGCGCCCGGCAGCGGCGCCGGATTCTTGAGCTGCGTCAGCTAAGCAATCAGTATGCGACCACCCTCGAATCAGTGCGTCTGGAAGTCGAGGTGGCCGTTCGTGAACTACAAACATCGCAAAACGAACTCTCTACCAAACAGCAAGCGATGAACGCACGCGCCGCCCAACTTGTCGCACTCACTCAGCGTTGGGAAAAGATACCGGGCGAAGATGTCTCCGCCGTTCTCGCACTTGAAAACCTACTTGCCGCGCAGGAGCAGTTGGCTCGATCGGAGTTTGAATATCTGCAATCTCAGCTAACCTTCAAGCTCTCGACCATGAACCTCAAACGCGCCACCGGCACGCTGCTTCAAAGTGAGCAAGTCGACATTGGTCGTGCCTGCGTCTGCAACACTCCGCAGAACATCATCACCAAGACAACATCGCCTGAAAACGATCCCGCCATCTTCTATCAACAAGTCACACCCGTCGAACCGCTGCCACCGGTACACGTGAAAGTCCCGCCGATGGACACGCTCCGAGCAAACTAACTGCGGAAGGTCAAGCCAGATACGAGTGGTCGTTGTCAACGGACAAGGATAAGGCGCGAAGGCCGTCGTTCCTTCGGTACATACACGGTTACGGCGACCGGACGCGAAAACGTGGAACGCCACACCTTGGGTTTGCGCGTCGCTGTCTGATGTGTCGCTGTCTGATGTGGGCAACCACGGTCGGCCATCTGGACCGGTCGTTGACCCAAATGCTACCCAACCACGCTCACCGGAAACGACTCACCGAGCATTGATGCCTCTTCATCGCTGGGGACGAATACGCGAAGATCGTTGTGCCCAAACTGTGCCAGCGGGACATCGCCGAGCTTCCGCCACTCGCGCTCGCGAGTCCAGTCGTATGTTTTCCCGATCGCCTGAAAACGGTATCGTTCGCAGGGTTTCATCCCATCGCGCTGTCCCTCGGTCCCATAGATCACAGGCATCAACCCGACTTCGACTGCAGCGGACTTGCGGATCGCGATCCCATACGGCTCATAGTCCCACCGATGGAGGTGTGAGCGGTAGGTTCGTTCGGCGAGTAGCGAAACCAATGGACGCGCTGAAAAACAGACCACCGGAAAACGTCGGTCACTCGCGATCGCGGAACCAACCAATCGTTTCCGGCGAACGATCTGTGTCAAAGTCTCCATCGGGCTTGCGATCGCAAGGGAGTGTCCGACCAGCATCGCGTCACGGCGCTGAGGCTCCGACATCCGTGAGGAACGTGCGCGCGTGCAATGCACGAGCCACTGATCCTCCGTGCGCGACCAATCGTTCGCCACAATTGTCGCTGACGTCGAGGCTCGCGTCGGCTTGCTGGGCGGCGGAAGGTACCAACCCACCGCGCCGTGACTCATCAAAGACCGCGCACATCGCCGTGTCTTGACGTCGGATGTTGGGTGAATCGCCACTCGGACGCGGGAATCGGGTCCACGGCTCAGTCGGTTCAGCAACGCGGCTTCGACGTTTCCGCCTGAACGGACCAGTGGACAATCCACCCGATCGCTTAGCGTCACCGCGACGGCGTCACGTTGGAGGCGGCGATTGCCACTCACCGCAATGTCCGCCTCTCGATCGCGGCGAGTCTTTGGATTGACCGATACCGTCAGGGTCGGGATGGAGAACAACTCCGCCGCGCGGCGTGCCCAGGGTTCGATTGCGGAACCCAACACAATCACAAGAACCAAATCGTCTTGACGCGCCTCGAGAAGCGATCGACTCACAAAACGACACACCTCGTGATGCAACGTCCCGCGGTGACCGAGATGGCTGGATGCGAGAGTCAACCAGGTTCGCTCCGCACATCTGTTTGAGCGAACCGAAACCTCAAACGGGCCAAACTCGTCAGCCGGCAGCCGCTCGTGGAGCCGCCGGTTCAACTCCTGCTCGATCATGTCGTGCCCTCGGGCTCGCTCGTGGTGCGGCACGTTCCGCCCGCGAGTATGCTAACGCGAGACGACCTCCCTTCTCTCGCACCCCTGAGCATTCTCCGCCATGTCGCGCTTCATTGGAACCCTGGCGTTGTTCACGCTGCTACTTCCCCTCGGCAGGGCACAGGCGGCAAATACCAATGCCATCATTTTCATCGCCGATGATGTCAGCTGGAACGACTACGGCTGCTACGGCAATCCAGCAGCTCGCACCCCAAACATTGATTCGCTCGCGGACAACGGAATTCGATTTGATCGAGCTTACCTGACGGCGAGCAGCTGTAGCCCGTCTCGAAGCAGCATCATCACCGGGCGCTACCCGCACAACAATGGGAAAGCAGCGGAACTACACGAACCCATTTCAGTGCATCTGCCTTGGTTCCCTGAGCTACTTCGCGAAGCCGGCTACTACACCGCGCTCTCGGGGAAACACCATATGAAAACCACGAAGCCCGATGCGGGTCAGTCGCCGCGACCCGAACCATTTGATGCCGTTGACGGAGGCCGCGTACCGGGTAACTCAGGCGGCTCGGCCAATTGGCTGAAGGTGACGAAGGATCGTCCGAGGGACAAACCTTTCTTCTTTTGGTTCGCCTCCTATGACGCGCACCGCGGCTGGGACGCCGACAAACAATGGGACGAAGAACGCTACGGCCGCATGCATCAAGCGAAAGACGTGGTCGTGCCACCGTTCTTGGTCGACGACGCGGAGACCCGTGAGGATTTGGCCTCCTACTACAACGAAGTCACGCGATTCGACTATCACATCGGTGTGGTCGTCGAAGAACTCCAGCGCCAAGGTGTCTTCGAAGACACCTTGATCTTTGTGCTCGCGGACAACGGCCGTCCGTTTCCCCGCGCAAAGACGCGACTTCACGATTCCGGCATGCGAACCGCTTTGGTCGCCCACTGGGCCAAGGCGATGAAATGGAGCGGGCCGAGCGATCAACTGGTGAGCGTCATCGATCTGGCTCCGACCATCCTTCAGGCCGGCGGAGTGAAGGTCCCAAAAACCATGCAAGGTCACTCGATGATGCCGCTCTTTGAGAAACCGGAGGCGGCCATCCGCGAGTACGCGTTCTCCGAACACAACTGGCACGACTACGAAGCATTCGGTCGAAGCATTCGCCACGGCGACTTCCTGTTGCTCCGCAATGAGCGAGTTGAACTCGCGTGGCAAGGCCCGGCCGATTCGGTGCGTAGCGCGTCGCACGCCTCACTACTGCAGCAACAGACGGCCGACAAACTCACCGCGGCACAAGCCGATGTCTTTACCTCGCCCCGCCCGGCGATTGAACTCTACGATGTCCCTTCGGATCCCTTTCAACTGAAAAACCTCGCCGGAATTCCAGAACATCGCGCGACGGAACGTGAGCTGACACGCGTACTCGATCAATGGATGAAAGAAACGGGCGACAGCGTTCCCGAAAAACTCTCGCCCGACACCTTTGATCGGCGAACCGGAATGCGAATCGACAAAAAGCAGATCGATGCCGAAGGAGCCATCACGCCTGGAGAAGACCGAGGTGCCGATCGGATCAACGCTAAGGGCCCGTACTAACCCGACAAACGGAGCCGCGCTTGAACTTGCCCAATGGGCCCAACGGGAGAATTCGAGCGCGAAGCGGTAACCATCGAAGCGGCTAGCTACCGCAGGATGACATACATCGCGTCGGGCGGCAGCGAGACGCTGATGAAGTTCCCTCGATTCAAGCGCCGCTCGGAAGTCTTTACGCCATTCCCATCAAGCACGATGGCGGTCGTTAGACGATCGTTCTCCACGTGGAGCGTTGCCCGTGTTTCTTCAACGCTCCAAGGACTCGAACCGATGTCGTCGATTCGGTGTTTTGCACCGGCGACCGGTGAGGTTCGCCAGCCGTAGGGCCGAGCCGAGGTGCCGACCTGAATCAGAATGTTGCCCGAGCGCGCCAGAGACTGATCGTCAAGCGAAACCGCCAAAACCGTGGCGTAGTTGTTTTCACATTCGATCGTCACCGTGTCGAGTTGAACCGCGCCGGCGGAACCCAGGTATCCTGTCGCTCCCTGCGCGCGAGGCGTGTTGAGCGTGCACCATCCGGAATGGTAGTTCCAGGCCAGCTCTTTCGTTGAACTATGCACCGTTTGGTTCTTGAGGTCGATCAACGATCGCAAATCGGCGAGCTGCGTCTCTCCTTTGCCGAACGCGACCTCCACGGGCCCGGTCAGAAAAGCAAGCGGCGTGACTCGGCCGCCACGAGTAGCCTTGGTTTCGCTAGAGGGAACCTGTGTGTCCCGGTTCGGATCAAACCCCGCTTGCTCGGCGAGTAGCGGATCGCGCCGACTCCAAATGTCTTCTGCTGATCGATACTCCACAAGCGATGGAGCCGCCTTGCGGATATCACCGCGACGGAACATCAGTGCGGCGGCTGGGAACATGCCGATCTGGGCTGGCGTGGACAATTGCCACTTGCCCATCGGTGGCCCAAAGCCGATATCGCCGGTGGAAAACCAGTAGAAGATGTCAAACCCTGTCATCGCTCCATACGCCGCCACCAGAAACGGGCCCTCGCTCTGATGTTCCAGCGGCGGCACCCAGGCGCTTTCCGAGATGATCATCGGACGGCCGCGGACCTGCCGCAGCGCGAGCGGAAACGCACCCGGCTTTTTCAAAACGGACTCACTGCTAAACACGTCGCCGGGACTGATCAGGTACCCGGACTTTTGCTTTTCCGTTGGGTTGTCGTGCGTTCCGGTGTAATAGCGATTGATGCCAATCACGTCGTTCACGGAGTAAGAAAGACGCTCGGCGTCGAGCAACTTCGTTTGGCTCGCCGTCCGCCAGTTTCCGGCATTCACGAGTCCCGCGTATCCGAGTTCGTTCTTCAGGAACGAGGCGATCTCCGCGTTGAAAGTCGCCATCAATTCGGTATAGAACGCGAGCTGGTCACTCAGCCGTTTTGCGATCGGCCCACGTTGGTCTTGCGTGAGATGGTAGATCGTGTGCGGCATCACGACCCCCGCGTCGAAGTCGTCACCCTTGACCCGAGCTTGCCCGCCCCAGGCCTTCATCGCCGCCGCGATCGAGCCATGTTTCTTCTTCAACCACTGACCGAAACGTCTGGCAAGCTCCGTGCGCTGCTCACCCTGTATCGCTTGCTCGGTCCAAAACAACAGGCTGTCTTCGTTCTGAATCTGAAAGATGGCGACCGCGGGATCTTTCGCGAGTGGAATGCCCGTGTGCGGGTTCGGTGGCAGCATGAGCTTCCGGAGCCAATCCTTGTAGGCCTCCTGCAACTTCCGGTCAAAGAACAGCAATCCTGTCAGATTGTTCCCGCCGGGATCAGCCAAACCCCACGCGCGGTTGTACTTGATGCTAACCGCCCAGTACGGAGACAGCGTCACATAGATGCCATGCTTCTTCATCGCCGCGACGAGTCGCCAAGCGGCTTCAATGTCGTCTTGGTTCACATCCTCCATCCGATCACCCTTCGGCGCGAGATGACCGTGATGCCGAACCATGTTCACGCCCCGTTTGGCCAACCATCGAGCGTGCT
>JBCBLJ010000762.1:0-4074 GCA_038520195.1 Planctomycetota bacterium | reverse complement strand
TGAACGCGGTTGCGGTGACGTCGATCATGATGAATCCATACCAACCAACCGCCGAGAACAACGTCGATTCATCTCGGGCATCGTGTCCAGGTTGTGGCCGCGAGGTTTCGTGGTGGCAAATCGCGAACTCGCCTTTTCTTCTCTTCCTGACCTGCCGAGGTTGTGGCGCAAAGCTTGTGGGCGCAGGTTTTGTAAGGCTTCAGGCTCTGGCGATTCTCTGCGTCGCGATCGGCGCAGTTGCTTGTTCTTCGTCATCGGGCCGACGTTCGCGAGCAAGTGGTACGTGACTCTGTATGCCTCTTTCTGGTCGTCGGTCCTGTTATTCGAGATGGCGATGGTGCCCGCGACGATTCGTTGGGGCAAGTACCGGTTGCGGAGCGGGAAATCGGGGACGGCCGGATAGATCATGCATCCTTGGAGACTCGCGACGAGCGGCTCGATCAGACTGTTCGGAGTCGGTGAATCCAATCGGCTGCCGTCGGTTTGTTCACGTCGCGTCGCATTCCCAAGCGAACTCGTGTTCACGCTGCGCTGTTCGCAGTGGGCCGGCAAGAAGCGATCCGCGTGGCACGACATTATTGTCAAAGTAGAACTCCCGGCCATCCTTGCGGACAACGGTGTATGAGCGGGTTTCGTTTCCCGCGACGCTTGCTGACACCCTGCCCGCAGCTCCTTTCATCGGAAATCCCTCCTTGCGGACGCGTTCGCGGACGCTGGCAATCTCGCTCCACGGAAAAGGAGTTTCGGAAGTTCCGCGACAAACAACGAATCCGTGCTCGTAGATCTCAACGGACGTTCGCGACAGACGTCGCACGTAAATCGCAAAACCGACTCCAGCCAGCGCCAGGAGTGCTCCGGTAAAGTAGCGTCCGTCGTCGTCTTGAATAAAGAAATCAGTGAAAACGACGGCGACACATGCACCAAGCGACAATGCGCTAATCGCGTAACCCGCGATCACGTTCTCGCGTTTCGGACGAAGAGACTTTTTCAAGCTCCCGAGTGCCGTCGGTTCTGAGGTTCTGACCGTCACTGATTCTGCCGCACGGAGGGTGTAGATTTGGGTCGCCATTGTAACGCTGATCGCGAACTGGCAACGGTTCGTAGCTATGGATTTTGCAACGATCATGCGCACGCCCGAGGCCTGTCTCTCCTTTTGGGATCGCGACGCTAGAGGCTTTTGCGAATGACCATGACTATTCTTCCGGAGCAGTCTTGGTACATGTCTCCGAAGTGCCGAGTTCGACGCCACACGCCATTGGTGAGAACTTGCGTGTCAAAGTAGACGTTTTGAGGTCCAGGTGAGGGGTTAGAGCAGAGCTCTTTTGTGGAAGCGTATGCCTCAGGTTCCCAAGCCGTACGGTTTACGGTTTGCAGACGACTTCGCTCTATTGCACGGATTGGACGAACTCTCTCGTTCGTTCGCGGTTCATCCATGATTGACATGCCATAGCGTTCATCGTATCCAGCCTGAACCACTCCAGAACCCAGTTGACGTCCTTCAAGGCGGGATAAACGGTCGTTCATCTCAGCAAGCCGATCGCAGATGGACTCTACTTTCCGGCGAAGTTCGAGATCAAGAAAGTCGACCTTATCACTGAGTTCTGTGACACGCTTGAGTTTTGCTTCAACTTCGAAGGAGAACATTTCCGGAAGAATCTCCTCTCGCATTTCACTGAGGGACGTTGACGTGGAAGCCACCTTCACTGCCAACTCTCGTAGCGTCTTTCGGTCAGCCGAGGAAGCTGTTTCCTGAATATCAAGACGCTCGGAAATCAGCTTCAAGGCGGTCTCGATTTGCCGCTCCTTGCTTTCGCGAAGATCCTGTAGCAAATAGACAACTCGTTTCAGGTCATGGGGCCGCTTGGCGTCAAGTTCAGACCCAAGTTCGCAGGGGCTGACGCGACTCTCCGACAGCTGTTCAAGGAGCCGAAGAACACTGTTGAGTTTGCCGTCTTGATCGGCGGATCTATTGTCGATTCGCGAAATGTCGTCACCGATCGAGCGCAGATACCGTGAAAGAGTTGCCTGAAGCTGCGGATCTAAATCCGCAGCGGATGCGTTGGAGCACAGCCGGCAGGAAACCGTGATTAGGAAAAGCATAAAGAGACGAAACTTCATTTTCGATTCTCCAGATAGGTATCAAGTTCGTGTTGTAATTGCTCCGCCCGGATCGTTTCGTCGGGATTAAGAAACATGTAAATCGTCACCGCGGAGGCAATGAGACTTACGACGCTCACAATCACCCTCCAATTTCCGCGGCGTACTTGGTCTTGCTTCATCACACTTCCGAAAATTCAGTTGGAAAAGAGTGGAGTCGTTCTCCCCCGGTGATGGCGGTTTATAGAGAAGTCGAGGGCGCAAAGCGCTGACCAACCATCGCTTTTTGGGGAAGAATCGCCTTCTTGTTTCGACAGCCAGCAGTCAAGTTCACCTATCTTGCCAAGTCTCAAGCAATGAAACCTCTGAGTGTGCCGCGATGCTACGGTGAATTCGTTGAGGCAAAAGGGTCACGCGCGACATGTTTGGTCGTTTGAGATCATGAGCATCCTGTGGGAGCCGCACGAGTTGAAGCCTTGAAATCGCTACGCAGGCAAATCAGTGTTGGATCCTGATTCTTGCGGTCAGATCGCGAACCTATCGGTGGCGTCGGGTGTCGGTCGAGCTTAGGAATCACCACAAACCAACACAGTTAGATGGCGACGAAGCAGGTTCGCTGTCGGAGGCAGCATACACATGGCACGTTCATTGGAGATCATTCTGGTTGTCGATTTGGAGTCGACCTGTTGGAGCGGCGATCCACCGCCTGGCCAATCCAGCGAGATCATCGAGATCGGGATTTGTCCCGTCGATGTGAACACGATGACTCGAATCGAGAAACGCAGCATTCTCGTCAAACCGGTTCGATCCGAGATCAGCGCGTTCTGCACGGAACTGACCACGCTTGCGCCTAAGGCATTCCTCGATGCGGGCAGCCTTGCCGACGCCCTGAGAATCCTCAAAAAACAGTATGCCTCCAAGGATCGACTCTGGGCGAGCTGGGGCGACTATGACCGCCGCCAGTTCGAGCGAGTCTGCAAAGACCAAAAAGTCGGTTACCCGTTCGGGCCGAGTCACCTGAACGTAAAATCTCTCTTCGCCGCCGCATGTGGTAGCAATCATGAGATGGGACTCGACGAAGCGTACAAACGCCTTGGTCTCACTATGGAAGGGACGCATCATCGGGGCGATGATGATGCGTGGAACATCGCAAATATCCTCTGCCGATTGCTCAAAGTCATGAGAGGCGGCATTGAACGATGAACAACAAGCTGATTCCATTGACGCTTGCCTCCTATCGAGACCAACATCAGCGTTGGCCGCAGCTGGGACGACATATTCTCGCTCATTACGACGACCAGACGATCGTCGTCTACCAAGCGTACCGGCCAGAGATAGGCCATTTTGCCGCGCAACATGGCTTCTTTGGTGGCGAATTCAAGTACACACGAATGAGTTGGATCAAGCCGAACTTCCTTTGGATGATGTACCGCAGCGATTGGGGGCGGTCGCAGGGTCAAGAGGTAATTCTGGCGATCCGGATTCGGCGAATCTTTTTCGACTCGCTTCTTCGGAAAGCGGTATTCTCCTCTTTTGGGGCATCCGGATTCTCAGATAGCACTGATTGGAAGAGGGCTGTCAATCGGTCTGACGTTCGGCTGCAATGGGATCCAGACCATCTGCCCACCGGCGGTAAGTGTGAGCGCCGAGCCGTCCAACTTGGTCTACGTGGTGAAGCTCTCGAAGCCTACGGCAAACACGAGCCGCTCGAGATCATCGACGTGAGTGAATTTGTTGCCGAGCAGCGGAAATTCATCGGTGACTGGAAGACAGGAGGTTTGGTGACTCCGCTCGAACGAGTCTATGTGCCGGATGACCGGAGTGTGGCGGAGAACGTCGGGCTTGACCATGGTGAAGGAGGCGGCGATGAGCAATGAAGTTCGGTCGGTCAAACAGGTCATCGTCGTGCGTCACGACCTCAAGATGCGACGTGGCAAGCAGATCGCTCAGGGAGCGCACGCGTCGATGTCTTTCCTG
>JBCBLJ010000332.1:0-8454 GCA_038520195.1 Planctomycetota bacterium | reverse complement strand
ACGGTTACCTTTGACGAGAGTCTCGACGGCGCGACGATAACACTCGCTGGCAACGAACTGCTGATCACGGATTCACTCACGATCGATGCATCGTTGCTTTCGAATTCTCCAACGATCGACGCAAATGGTCAGTCACGGGTCCTTCGCGTCATTCCGTTCTCCCTTGACGGACTCGCCGCGGCCGACGTGACCATCAATGGCTTGAATCTCACCGGCGGTATGACCAGCGAGGAGAGTTCCGGAGCAGGAATCAGCTTCGAATCAGCCGGAGTCCTCACCATTGACAACAGTCACTTGATTGACAATCACAGCGGAGCGAATGGTGGTGCAATCTCAGCCGCCGGTACCGTGAACGTCATCAATAGCGTTATCGACGAAAACTCGGCCGGGTTGGACGGCGGCGGCATTGCGGTGAGCTTTGGTCGACTGACAATCACCCAGAGTGAGATTCGTGGAAACGACGCCGGCGATGATGGTGGAGGAGTTCATGCAAGGAGCACCTCGACAGCCATCACCGAAAGTCGACTGACCCGTAACAACTCCGTTGGGTTTGGCGGTGGTCTCTTCGCTGTGTCTGGAAGCGTGAACATCTTGGGCTCAAGTGTCGCAAGCAACGAATCCGCCGAACGGAGCGGCGGCGGGTTGCATTTTGAGAGCGTCGCCGTCTCAATCACCGACAGCACTGTGAGCGGCAACTCGAGCCCCGCCGGCACCGGTGGTGGTATCAATGCTCAGTTCCACCGAGGATTCGAGCTGATCAACAGTACCGTGAGTGAAAACTCAGCGGGCGCCGTCGGGGCGTCATTGAGCGGAGCGGGTGGCATTCTGATCAGGAGCTCGAATAGCACATCGATTCCAAAGGTGATCAACAGCACGATCGTTCGAAACTCGAGTGCAAGCCCGGAAGTTGCGGGTTTCCGAGTCGACGGAACGCCGCTGGAAATCGCAAACTCGATTGTGGCTGGCAACACGGCCGATGGAGTCCCAGCGGATTTGCAAAGAGCGGGAGTTCCAAGACCCCTCACGATTAACCACAGCCTGATCGGCAACGCGGATGGCCTCGGCGAGATCATTGGAAACATCGACAACTTCTTTGGAACCCTCGAAGATCCGCTCGACCCGCTGATCACGGATCTGGCCGACAACGGCGGCCCCACACTCACTCATGCCTTGCTGCCCGGCAGCCCCGCCATCGATGCCGGCAACAATGACTTGGCCATCGATGCCGACGGTAATCCGCTGTCGAACGATCAACGCGGTGAGATCTTTGCCCGAGTCATTGACGGAACCATTGATCTCGGTGCCTTTGAATCGAATCTGATCACGCGACGTTTCGAAGTCGCACCACTCAACGCCGGAGTCGCGGTGACCGACAATGCCGTCGGCGTTGGTTTCTTGATGTTCAGTCAACAGAGTCTGTTCGATCGATTTGCGGACGCACCTCCTGTCCGAACCAGCAACTTTCGAAACAGCGACCACATCATTGCCGTTCGAAACGATGGTGTGAATTGGCAGTACAACGACAACGGCAATAATCTCGAGGAAGCCTGGATTGATTTCGAACCCGTTGCGACGGATCGTCTGCTGGCCGAAGTGGATTTCGACAATGACACCGTGACCAGCTTGGAAGGCGTCGACGGAGTAGAACTCGGTATCGGATTGGGATTCACGCGAGGCGATCTCGCGTTTGCCGCCAACCGCTTTAACGGTGGAGTCAACTTCGGTGAATTCGAAGTCACCGGAACCTTCTTTGAAGTGATCAGCGAAGCCGAACTCGAAGTGGTGAATGTCGGCGCGTTGAATTCAGGAATTGCCGCCGGGGACGACAACACCGGAGAAGGGTTCTTGATGTTCTCGGTGCTAAATCTGTTCACACGATTTGCCGCGAAGCCACCGTTGAACAACGGTGAGTTGGTCAATAGCGATCACTTGATTGCCGTTCGCAACGTCAATGGCCAATGGCAGTATGACACGAACTCGGAGTTCGTCGACTTTGCGCCCGAGCCTGGTGACCGCCTGCTGGCCACGATCGACTTCGACAATGACACGATCACCAGCTTGGGAGGCAGTGAGGGCAACATCGAAGGAATCAATTCGGGTTTTCTCACGAGTGATCTCGAGTTTTTCGCCAATCGTTTTAATGGCGTCAGCGACAACGGTGAATTTGAAGTCACCGGGACGTTCGTTGTGGTGACGTCGGTCGAGCCAGCCACGCGGGTGCCGATTGGAGCCCTGAATTCCGGCATTGCGGCGGGGGACAACAATCGCGGTGAAGGTTTCCTGATGTTCTCTCCGGTCAACTTGTTCACTCGATTTGCGTCGGCCCCGCCTTTGAACGCTGGCGACCTGGTGAATTCCAACCAGTTGATCGCCGTCCGCAATGTCGACGGCCAGTGGCAGTACGACAACAATTCGACGTTCATCGATTTTACGCCGATCATCGGTGATCGGTTGCTGGCTCGAATTGACTTCGACAACGACACGATCATCAGCTTGGAAGGCAATGAAGGGACAATCCTAGGAATCGATTCAGGGTTCCTGAGTGGTGATTTGGAGTTTTTGGCCAATCGATTTAACGGTCGACCCAACAATGGCGAATTCGAAGTCACAGGGTCCTTCTTTGTCGCAACCGGCGAATTGCAGCCCACGAGTTTTTTCCCGATTGGGGAACTGAACTCAGGCATTGCCGCCGGAGACAATAACACCGGTTCGGGATTCTTGATGTACTCGGTCGAGAATCTGTTCACTCGGTTCGCTTCGGCTCCGCCGCTGAACGCCGGAAACTTGGTGAACTCGAATCATTTGATCGCTGTTCGGAATGTGAATGGCCAATGGCAGTACGACAACAACTCGACGTTCATTGACTTCACGCCGGTCGCCAGCGATCGGTTGTTGGCGATGATTGACTTCGACAGCGACACGATCACCAGCTTGGAAAGAAGTGAGGGGAGCATCGAAGGAATCGACTCCGGATTCCAAAGCGGTGATTTGGAGTTCAAAGCCAATCGGTTTAACGGTCAGCCCAACACCGGTGAATTCGAGGTCACCGGTTCCTTTTTCACGGCCGTTCAGAAATCGCAACCAACCGAATCGTTCGCGATTGGGGCATTGAACTCTGGCATTGCCGCCGGAGACAACAACACCGGTTCCGGGTTCTTGATGTACTCCGTCGAGAATCTCTTCACCCGATTCGAGTCCGCCCCACCATTGAACTCCGGTGACTTAGTGAACTCCGACCACCTGATCGCAGTGCGAAATGTCAATGGTCAATGGCAATACGACACCAACAATGGTTTCGTCGACTTCACGCCAACCGAGGGAGATCGTCTGCTCGCGGCGATTGACTTTGACGGTGACACGATTACCAGTCTCGAAGGCACCGACGGCTCCGTGGAAGGCATTGCATCAGGGTACTTCCAAGGCGACTTGGTATTCCGGGCCAACCGGTTTAATGGTCGGGCAAACACCGGTGAATTTGAAGTCACCGGAACGTTCTTTGAAGTGAGCATTTCCTGAGGACCAACGGCTCGATCCATCTCTCGGAATCGCGTCGTCCGATTGGCTTAGAGGAAAAGTCGCCGGTACACCGCGGCGGATGCGGCACGCCAGTTTGGCGTTGATTCGTCTGAGTCCGACTCGACTCCGTCAAGAGGATTCTCGCATCTTGTGAGGATCGCAAATATCATCGGGTGCGTCACGCATCGATGAGGAATCCATATGTTTCGTGTTTCGGCCCGGCGGATCTGTTTGTTTCTTCTCCATGCCGCCATCCTGTTTGGTTTTGAGTGGTCCGTAGCGGAAACAACCTGTCACGCGGACAGCCTGCTGAGTGTGCTTCCCGATGACGATCGTCTCGACACCGTTAAGAATCCCGACGAGTTTTTCGGTTTCGCAATCGGATCGAGACACCTGCGGCATGACCAAGTCGTCGCCTACATGCGGTACTTGGCTGAGGCGTCGGATCACGCCCGAGTGAAAGAATATGGGACCACGCATGGCCACCGCCCTGCTTTGTCACTCATCATCTCGTCGCCCGAAAACCTTGAAAATCTCGAAACGGTTCGACGGCGGCATCGACAGCTTGCTAGCGGCCGCCTGACAGAGCCGCGTCCGGATGACCACTTGGTGATGTACCTGGGTTATGGCGTTCACGGCGATGAAGCAAGCGCGATGAATGCGGCTCCACTGGTCGCGTATCATTTGGCTTCGTCCAAGTCACCTGTCGTCGCCGAATGGCTTTCGCGTTCGGTGTACCTCGTGGACCCCGCGCTGAACCCCGACGGAAATGATCGCTTCGCGAATTGGGCCAACGAGAATCGCGGTCGATTGGCGAGTCGCGATCCCAACGACCTCGAACACCGTCAAGCTTGGCCGGGAGGTCGCACGAACTACTATTGGTTCGATCTCAATCGCGATTGGCTGCCGCTAACGCATCCGGAGTCTCGCGGACGTTTGCGTCTCTACCATCGTTGGAAGCCAAACGTCGTTCTCGACTTTCACGAGATGGGGAGCGATTCGAGTTATTTCTTTCAACCGGGAATCCCCGAACGAACCAATCCGCTCACACCCGAGCGCAACGTTACTTTGACGCAACAGTTTGCTAGAGAACACGCGCGCCGGTTGGATGCCGCCGGTGAACTGTTCTTCACCGAGGAACGCTACGACGACTTTTACATCGGCAAAGGCAGCACTTACCCGGACATTCATGGCTGCGTCGGCATTCTCTTTGAACAAGGCAGCAGCCGTGGCTTGGCGATCAAGACGGATCGGACCGATCGCACGTTCGCCGATACGATCGCCAATCAAGTGCGGACGTCGCTCTCGAGTCTGCACTCCGCTCATAGGCTGCGCGACGATCTGCTGGAGTATCAATGCGGATTCTATCATGACGCGCTGCAACCGTTAGCCGACTCGACCAACGCTTACGTGTTGACCGGTGAGCCTTCACGCGTCGCCGCCGCTCACGACCTGCTGCGCCGGCATGACGTGCGCTGCGTCGTCCCCGCTGGCCCCGTCCAGATCGATGGCGCCCAGCACCTCCCCGGACATGCTTTAGTGATCCCGATGCCGCAACCGGAAAGCACCATGGTCCGGTCGCTTATGCAAACACGGCAGCAGTTTCAAGAAAACATTTTTTACGATGTATCCACGTGGCATTTGCCATCGGCATTTGACCTGCAAACGCACACGATCACGCACGATGTTCCCTCCGCCTGGACGGAGGAACCAGCGGCGGAGACCACGGCGGAGCCACCTACGACGACCGAACCATCCGACGAACACTTGGGATTCGCGATCCCACCGAGTTCGCTATCTCAACCGCGACTCATTGCGGTACTGCAGCAGACCGGCGTCGACCTGCGGGTAGCCACCAAGCCCTTCACCGTCGCGACGAGTGGTCAACCAAAGCCCTTCGCGGCCGGTACCGTGTTGGTGCTCAAACAACCCAACATCACTCGCTGGGAACGAACGCTCCAGCGTCTCAAGAATCTCCCTGACGATCTCAAGTCCCTGTTACACCCGCTCGCGTCCAGTCAGACGACACGCGGCCCCGACCTGGGCAGCAGCGAGATGCTGGAACTTAAACTCAGTCGACCGGCGCTCTTTGTCGGTGAAGGAACCGATCGGTATGTCGCTGGGGCGCTCTGGCATCACTTGGACGTGAGGGTGCGCCAGCCGACAACGCTGATCAACACCATCGATCTCGCTCGAGTCGAGCTAAATCGCTACTCGTGCTTGATCGTGCCCTCGGGCAGCTATGGCGGATGGGGTGACAAACAAGCCGCTCGGTTGAAAGCCTATCTCGACGACGGCGGAACCTTGATCGCGATCGGCAGCGCGGCCGCGTGGCTCGAAACCCACGAATTAATTGAACTCGCCGATGGAAAGGACAAGGAAGAGGAGCCGAAGAGCGAAGCTCCAGTGCCATTTGATCAAGCGCGTGATCAGGCGGCGTTGGAGTCCATTGCGGGCGCCTTTTTCGCGGCGAGGGTGGACACGACTCATCCTCTGGCGTTCGGATTCGATGACGAACGAGTTCCGATCTTTCGCAACCGAACGTTGCGATTCAATCCACCGGAGAATCCGTACCAGACCGCCGCGGTCTACGGTGACGTCATTGCGGGTTACGTCAGTGAGGCGAATCGGAAGAAACTGAAGGGCTCGGCGGCCGTGTTTGCCATCCCGAGGGGTGAAGGCCGCGTGATCGTTCTGGCAGACAACCCGGTGTTTCGAGGCTACGTCCGTTCCACCGAACCGTTCCTAACCAACGCCATCTACTTTGGCCCTAGCCTGAAGATTCCATCGGCACCCGAACGCTAAGGCACTCCATCGACGCGCCACGCATGACGCGGAGGTGATTAGTAGACATCGATCAGCTCGACGATGAAGTGCAGATGCGAATGCGGAGGAATCGAACCCGGCGAGCCTCGTTCTCCATAGCCGAGGTTCGACGGAACCCACAGTTCGATCATTCCTCCTTCACCCACGAGTTGCATCCCTTCGGTCCAACCGGCGATGACGCTTCGCAGGGGAAAGGTCGTCGCTTTTCCTCGCTCGTAGGAACTATCGAAGACTTTTCCGCTGTTGAGCCAACCGCGATAGTTCACCTTGACGGTGTTGTTGGCCGTGGGCTTCTTACCGCTCGATGGTCTGAGAATACGGTACCTCAGTCCTGAGTCGGTCGCCGAAAACTCGGGGACACCAGCGACATTCACTGGCCCCGCACCCTTCTGGAACTCGGGCCTTTCAAAAAATGTCATCCGATTCCACGGTGGCGTCTGCTCAACGGACGTCGAGGCCTCCGTTGATGCGAGCTCCGAGAGCGTGTCCGCATCGCGCGGCGCGGTCGAGCGACATCCAAACACGACGATCGCGATCCCCGCGAAACACCACTTCATCGCAGCCTTCTTTACCATCTCCGCACTCCTGAGCGACCTCTCGCAATCACCTGTTGCACCTCAAAAGGCGATTGCGTTTTGCCACAAGTCCGTTCGCTGAGTGGGACGGTACAAAATACGGCTTGTCGTTGAAAGCCATTCTTGGGGTCCTCTGTTGCGGAGCACCAGACTGTCGAATCGGGGTCCGCGTGGCCGACAGCGATCTCGCGGCGACGGCACTACCCCCTTCCGAAGGGAATCCATGTGCACGAAACTGATGGCGAATCACTCCATCCCGCAGTCTCAGCAGCGACATGAAATACGTCATCGTGATCCCGGACGGATGCGCCGATGAACCGATCGAAGCGCTCGGCGGTAAAACTCCGCTCCAAGCCGCGCGCCTTCCTGCGATGGACGCCATCGCTCAACGAGGCAGAGTCGCGTTGAGCAACAACACGCCCGAGCACTGGCCCG
Organism: Planctomycetota bacterium; assembly: GCA_038520195.1. Taxonomy (GTDB): domain Bacteria; phylum Planctomycetota; class Planctomycetia; order Pirellulales; family Pirellulaceae; genus Stieleria. The sequence goes on along the minus strand of JBCBLJ010000332.1, from coordinate 1,102 downwards.
CGGGAAGCGAAATCGCCAACCTTTGCCTGTTTGGCTACGACCCCGATGTTTACTTTACCGGTCGCGCCCCGTTGGAGGCCGCCGCCGGTGGTATCACGCTCGGACCGCATGACTTCGCGGTTCGATGCAATCTGGTCACCATCGAAGACCAAATCATGGTTGACTTCACGGCAAACCACATCTCGACCGAGGAATCGAAGGAATTGCTTCAGGCGGCGAGCGACGCGCTGCTCGCGAGTGACGAGCGATTCGAATTTGTTCCTGGTGTTAGCTATCGCAACTTGTTGATTTATCGCGGCGACGAAAACACTCCCGCGCCGTTCTCCAGCGAAACGCGCTCCCGTGCCCCGCACGATCTGACGGACCTCAGCGTCGCCGACGACTTCCCACGCGGCCCCGGAAGCGACGTCTTGGTGAAATTGATGAACGGTTCGGCGGAAATCTTTGCCGATCACCCGGTCAACCTGGCCCGTGTCGCCGCGGGAAAACGCCCCGCGACCAATGTGTGGCTGTGGGGGCTCGGAGGCGCTCCGGTGATGCCGACCTTTGAAGAACGCTTCGGAATTCGCGGCGCAATGATCACCGCGGTCGACTTGCTTCGGGGCATCGCCGCTTTCGCGGGCTGGCCGCGAATCGAAGTCCCTGGGGCGACGGGTTATCTGGACACGGATTACAAGGGTAAAGGGGACGCGGCCATCGACGCGCTTCAGGAGTACGACTTCGTGTGTGTCCACATTGAAGCGCCCGATGAAGCTTCTCACGAGGGTCGTCATGACGCGAAGATCGAGGCACTCGAACAAATCGACACTCATATCGTCGGCCCCCTCGCGGACGCCCTTTCCAAACACGGCGATCACCGAATCCTCGTCACCCCTGACCACCCAACATTTTGTAGCACCAAGAAGCACACGCACGGGATGGTGCCGCTGGCGATGGCGGGAAGCGGTATCGAATCCATCAGGTCCCAGCCTTTGTCGAACCTTGTACCCGAAGCTTCGGCGGCGATCTCGTCATACGTGTTTTGGTTGTCGGCTTCGATACCGCTTCCCGCCATCGCCAGCGGCACCATCCCGTGCGTGTGCTTCTTGGTGCTACAAAATGT
>JBCBLJ010000533.1:0-5944 GCA_038520195.1 Planctomycetota bacterium | reverse complement strand
TTAAGGAGCCACCGCCGAGGTCATCCGATAGCTTCGAAGATCGTTCGAGCAATCGGCTGTGACAATAGAAGACGTCGCCAGGGAATGCGTCACGTCCTGGGGGACGACGCATCAGCAGACTCATCTGACGGTAAGCCGTCGCCTGCTTGCTCAAGTCATCGTAGACGATCAGGGCGTGAAGCATTCCCTGGAGACGTCTTCTATTGTCACAGCCGATTGCTCGAACGATCTTCGAAGCTATCGGATGACCTCGGCGGTGGCTCCTTAACCAGCCTTCCGATCATTGAAACGCTCGAGGGAGAAGTTTCGGCCTACATCCCGACCAACGTCATTTCGATCACCGACGGTCAGATTTACGTTCAGCCCGACTTGTTCTTCTCCGGCGTTCGCCCGGCGATGAACCCCGGTATTTCGGTCTCCCGCGTCGGCGGTGCCGCCCAAATCAAAGCGATGAAGAAAGTCGCCGGTGGTTTGCGTCTCGACTTGGCCGCCTTCCGTGCACTGGAGGCATTCGCCCAACTCGGAACCGACCTGGACCCGGCAACACAGGCTCAGCTCGACCGCGGCTATCGCATGGTCGAATTGCTTAAACAGCCTCAGTTCAAGCCGCTGCCGGTCGCCGATCAGGTCGTGATCCTGTTTGTGGGCACCGAGGGCCACCTGGATGACGTCGACATCAAGTCGGTGAGTCAGTGGGAAGAGGACTTCCTCCAGTACTTCAACGACAAGCACTCGACGATCCTCGAAAAGATCACCGCCGAGGGAGCACTCTCCGATGAGATTCGCGAATCGATTGAATCCGCGATCAAGGATTTCAAGGCTGGCTACAAGCCCGCCAGCTAATCGATTCCCGCAAACACTCCTCGCCTTTAGATAAGCCATGGCCAACGCAAGAGCGCTCGACAAACGTCGAAAGTCCATCAAGAACATCCGCAAGATCACGCGGACGATGGAGTTGATCGCAACCGCGCGTTTCAAGAAGGCGATGGAACGGGCCCAGGCCGCGACGGCCTACACCGACCAGATCACCAAGATCGTCAGTCGTTTGGCGGCGGCGGGGTTGGATGTCGAGCATCCTTTGCTCGAACAGCGCGACGAAGTTAAGTCGGCTCGCGTCCTGGTCCTCTCCAGCAACCGCGGCCTCTGTGGGGGTTACAACGCTGCGATCCTGCGGGAGGCTTTGCCGCGAATTCGCGAACTGCAGGACTCCACGCCTGAGTTCCACGCCGACGCCAGCGGCAAGCGCGGGATCGACGGGCTTCGCTTCCGCGGCGTTGAACCCGATCAAGAGTTCCGCCAGTTCGAAGACCAACCGGCGTACGCCGAAGTTGAAAAGATCGCGGAAGACTATCTGGCGAAGTACATCACCGGTGAAATCGATCGCTTGGACGTCGTCTACACCAAGTTCATCAGCACTTCGCGTCAGATCGCGAAGACCGAGACGCTTCTGCCGCTCGGCTCGCTGGGCGAGGAAGACGGTCAGGATGACTCCGACGACGCCAACGCCGGCTATGAGTTCCTGCCTTCGGCGGAGAGCATCCTCGAAGAAGTCGTGCCGACCAGTTTCAAAGTCCGCCTCTTCAAGTGCTTCCTGGACGCGGCCGTCAGCGAGCAAGTCGCTCGGATGATCGCGATGAAGGGTGCGACCGAGAGCGCCGGCGACATGATCAAACAACTTTCGATGACGTACAACCGAGCCCGCCAAAGTCAGATCACCGGCGAGATCATGGAAATCATTGGCGGCGTCGAAGCCCTCGAAAACTAAGACAACCGTTTACAGCACATTGATGGGCTCGATCGAGCCGCATCCGTACCACGATTGAAGAAGTAAAGACCATGTCCACCGCAACGGAAGAACGCGTCGTCGGCAAAGTCACTCAGGTCATCGGCTCCACCTTTGACGCCGAGTTCCCTGAGGGACAGATGCCCGAGATTTACAACGCTTTGCAGATCAAGAGCGAGCACAAGGGCGTCGAGATCGACCTGGTCGGTGAGGTCCAGCAACACCTCGGCGGTGGTCGTGTGCGTGCCATCGCGTTGGGCTCGACCGACGGAATGATGCGTGGCATGGAGGTGCATGACACCGGAGAGTCGCTTTCGGTTCCCGTCGGCAAAGAGACGCTGGGTCGCGTCTTTAACGTGCTTGGCAAGCCGATCGATAAACGAGGCGATGTCGCGGCCGAGGACTACTGGCCCATTCACCGGACCGCTCCTCCCGTCAATGAGCTCTCGACAAACACCGAACTCTTCGAGACAGGAATTAAGGTTGTCGACTTGCTGACACCTTTCGTCCGCGGTGGTAAGGCGGGACTGTTTGGTGGTGCGGGTCTGGGCAAGACCGTCATCTTGACCGAGTTGATCGCCCGGATCGCGAGTAGCCACGGCGGTTACTCGGTCTTCGCGGGCGTCGGTGAGCGTACCCGGGAAGGCACCGACCTTTGGCTCGAAATGCAAGACACCGAGATCGGCCAGACCGGTCGCAAGGTCATCGAACAAACCTGCATGGTCTTCGGCCAAATGAACGAGCCGCCGGGATCGCGTCTTCGTGTCGCTCTCTCCGCACTTACCATGGCGGAGTTTTTCCGAGACACGACCGGGGCCGACACGCTGCTCTTCGTCGACAACATTTTCCGATTCTCGCAAGCCGGTTCGGAAGTATCTGCGCTGCTCGGCCGAATGCCATCGGCGGTGGGATACCAGCCAACGCTCGCGACTGAGATGGGTGCACTGCAGGAGCGAATTGCATCGACCAAGAAGGGTGCAATCACGTCCGTGCAAGCGGTCTACGTTCCCGCCGATGATCCGACCGACCCCGCACCGGCAACCGCGTTCGGTCAGCTGGACGCGTTCATCTATCTCGAGCGATCGATTTCGGAAAAGGGGATTTACCCCGCGATCGACCCGCTCGCATCGAACTCGCGAATTCTCGATCCGCAGTACGTTGGTGATCGTCACTACGCGATCGCCCGCCGCGTGCAAACGATTCTGCAACGGTACCGCGAACTGCAAGACATCATCGCGATTCTCGGTGTCGACGAACTGAGCGAAGACGACAAGACTGTCGTCCACCGAGCCCGTCGAATCGAGCGGTTCTTGTCGCAACCCTTCCTCGTCGCCGAAGTCTTCACCGGAAAGCGCGGTGAGATCACGCCCCTGGAAGACACGATCCGCAGCTTCGAAGAGATCTGCGACGGCAAGTGGGATCACCTTCCCGAACAAGCCTTCATGTACGTCGGCTCGATCGAGCAAGCGGAAGAGCAAGCCAAAAAGATGGAGAAGTAGGCCATGGCGATTCGCTGCATCGTTGTGACTCCTGAGCGAACCGAAATCGACTGCGAAGCGAAATCGGTGAAGCTACCGATGTTCGATGGGGCGCTCGGGATTCTGCCCGGCCGAGCTCCGATGATCGGGCGACTTGGTTTCGGAACACTTCATCTCGACACCGCCGCTGGTCCCCAGCAGTACTTTGTAGACGGTGGCTTCGCCCAGGTCGAAAGCAACGTCGTCAACATCCTGACGTCGCGAGCAGTTTCTGTTGATCTTCTCGACGTCGGTGAAGCCGAGAAGGCACTCGAGGAAGCTCACGAGATGCCGTCTTCGTCGCCGGAGCAGGCTCAACTGAAACAGACCGCCGTCCGACGCGCACGCGGGCAACTTCGTTCAGCACGCTAGCAGCGGCTGACGATCAATGAACGGCGACCAAAGTGTCGACTGTTCGTGCAAAGCGACGTGCCCTCGGCTTTGGGCACCACGGGGTTTCCTTGTCTCGTTGGTCCATCCATTCTCTCGCGGATCGGCCGCTGGAGATGGGTAACACTAATCGGCGCTGATCTTCACTAATCGGAAGGGGCGGAACGCGTGCCGGGGTAAGCCAGGGAACCACGAAACACGCGAACAACACGAAAGGGACAGAGCACCAGTCACGTTGGCGAGCTGGGAGCAATCCCGATGGGGAACACTAATCGGCACTGATCTTCACTAATCGGAAGGGGCGGAACGCGTGCCGGGGTAAGTCAGGAGACCACGAAACACACGAACAACACTAAAGGACAGAGCACCAGTCACATTGGGACAGAGCACTTCCGGGGACAGAGCCAAGAACACTCACGGCAAGGATTAGTACAGTCCGGTTCCGTTTTGGCGACGAGCACCTCTTCTTTCGTGTTTTTCGTGTGTTTAGTGGTTCCCCCTCGGACGCACTTACCCAGCGTGACTCTAGGCCAATTTTGCCCGACCAATGTTCTCCTCCTGAGCTCTCTCCCAAAGCAGCCCGGTATCGTGCTGCGGCATATTAGGCAGGTTCGGGCTCTTTTGACTCGGGCGTGTTCGTTGCCAATGACACGACGATCAACGTCAGGAAGGCGAGCGGGATCGTGACGATTCCGGGTTGGCTGAATGGGACGATCGCCGTCTCCGGATCCCAGCCGTACACCCCCTTGTAGGTGTCACTGGAGAGCAAAATCCAACCGAGGGAACTGAACATGCCGACCAAGACGCTCGAGATCACGCCCTGCTTGGTCGTTCCATTCCAAAACAGCAGCATCACCAGTGCAGGAAGATTGGCGCTGGCGGCGATGCTGAAGGCCCATCCAACGAGATAGCCGACATTAAAGTCTTTGAAGACGATGCCGAGTACAATCGCGATCGCGCCCACGATGACCGCCGCGATCTTCGCGACGCGGACCTGCTTGTCACTGGAAAGCTTGATGCCCAACACACCGACCATCAGGTCGTGAGCCACAGCGCCGCTACTGGCAAGGATCAATCCGCTGACCGTTCCCAGGACCGTGGTGAAGGCGATCGCCGAAATGATCGCGAACAACCACGTGTTGATGCTGCGAGCCAAAAGGGGCGCGGCCATGTTGTTGTTGGTCGGGTCCATCGCGCCACTGGTCATCGCCCCCAACCCGATGTACAGCGTTAGCACATAGAAGAAACCGATGCTGGCGATTCCAACGATCGTACTTTTGCGGGCTGCCGCACCATCTTTGACGGTGTAGTAGCGAATGAGAATGTGCGGCAACGATGCGGTGCCACAAAAGAGCGCGAGCATCAACGAAAGGAAGTTCAGCTTCCCGAGAAACGCGTCGTTGCGAATACCCGCAAACTTTGGATGCTCGCCGGGCCGCAGCACCTCGTTGCCCGGTGTCAGCTTTTGAAAGTAGACCGTCGTTTTGGTGTCGTCTGAGTGCGTGATCGATCGGCTCCGCCAAAGCACGAGTTGGCTGTCCCGGATGCTCGTGAAAAAACCCGTCGCGCTGACCGCGCCGGTCGCGTTTTCTCCATCGGGCAAAGACGCAATGGTACCGACCGGCTTAAGCACTTTTTGCCCGGCCTCTTTTCCTTTTGGGGCACCGTCGATGAGCGTCCCGTCGGTGGTCTCGCGAACCGCTTGAGCTTGACGCAAGATCACTCGCTCGGAGTCATCGACGGGCTCCACGCTATAAACATCGAAACCGACACCGCCCTTTGATTCCAGCCGTACGAGCCCTTCATCCGCTTCCCAGCCGTCTTCGGCTGGCACGACGGCTCGGCCGTCAATCTCTTGCGCAGTGAGCAAAGTTGAATCGATGGGGCCGATCGTTTCGAACACGTCCGGTTTGGCTTCAAAGCCACGACCGAGCAGCAGGAAGACGAGCACCGCGCTGAAGATCACCAGCAACGATCCCTTCAGGAACTGGACCCAAGTGGTCGAGACCATGCCTGCGGTGACGACGATGGTGATCACCACAATGCCGACCAGGACGACGCCGACCGAGTGAGGAAAACCCAACAGAGGCTGGATCAAAGCACCGGCGCCGCTCATTTGCGGAATCAGGTAGAAAACGCTGACGATCAGCGTACTGATCCCCGCTGCCCCTTTGATCCCCGGTGAATCAAACTTGGCGTCCAGCGCGTCGGCGAACGTGAACTTGCCGAGCCGCTTCATCGGTTCGGCGATCAC
>JBCBLJ010000548.1:0-5788 GCA_038520195.1 Planctomycetota bacterium | reverse complement strand
CAGTGGCAGAGCACCGTAAAGTCTCTGGTCATACCTTCGTCGATCGCGTTTTGTTTTTCCGAACTGCATCACAACCAACAACCGAACACATTCGACTGCCGGAGTGGAGTACATGGAAACTGACCGAAAGGTCTTGCGGGTTCAAATCCCGCCCCGTCCGCTGTTTTCTAAAACGGACGGGATCTCTGCACCAACACCTCGTCGAGTGTTTGAAACAAATCGTGGGATGTGTGTTCCGATTGCCATTTGGTGAAAGATCGGACTCCGTCCCACACCGGTCATCCCGACTGTCGGATCGGAGTACATGAGAGTTCGATTCCCTCCATCGCCGCTTTAATAACCCGGAACATCCGGTAGCACGTTACAAGGCGATGCGGCTCTTTGGGAGCCAACTCTGAACCAAACTTCGTCGGGACTTTTTCTTCGTCGTGCGTGGTGTCCCACGTCATGACTGTTCCAGCGGGTTTAACCTGCGATTTTGTAGGAGGCTGAAAATGGCAAACAAGTCTTTGTTCTCAAGCATCACTAGCGTTCTACAACGAGCAACCACCGTCAACGAAGCTGGCGGTCCGGCGTACAAGTTCCCGGCAAAGCATGCGCTCGCACAGCTGGCGGCTACCGGTACGTTCGGTAACGTGTTCTACACGTCGGCGCAGGACCAGCTTGACCAACTGCGAAAGCTGATCGACGAAGTCGACGACAACGAGTACCTGGCGAAGCTGGCGGTCTACTCGCGTGAGCGAGCGTACATGAAGGACATGCCGGCGGCGCTGCTGGTCACCCTGTCGACGCGCGACACCGCGTTGATGCACACGGTCTTTGACCGAGTTGCCGACAACGGTCGCGTACTGCGCACGGTGTTCCAGATGGTTCGTTCGGGCCAGTTCGGTCGCAAGGGTCTGTCGTCTTCGCTTCAGCGTGCGTTCCAGCGTTGGCTGAACGAGGCTTCGACGGGCAAGTTGCTGTCGGCTTCGATCGGTAACGATCCGAGCCTGCGCGACGTCCTGCGAATGGCACGTCCGACGCCGAAGGATGACGCTCGACGAGCGCTATTCGGATGGCTGACCGATAAGGAAGTCGACAAGTGGGCTCCGGCAACGGAAGCCGACTTGCCGTCAGCGGTTCAGTCACTGAACGCGTTCCGCACGGCCGACACGGCTGAGGCTCAGGCGTTGATCGCCGGCGACTTTCTAACAACGGTCCGCTGGGATCTTCTGGCCGACTCGGCGAAAGGAAAACTCGTCTGGAAGGCAATCGCTCGACAGATGGGACCGCAGGCTCTGCGCATGAACCTGAACACGCTGTTGCGTCACGACGTTTTCAAGAACGGCAACAAGCCTGACAACGCGATGATCGATTACGTCGCCGGCCGCATCGCGGACGTTGACGCGATCCGTCGCTCACGTCAGTTCCCGTACCAGTTCTTGGCGGCGTACCTGAACGCTGCGGACGAGGTTCCACACAAGATCAAGTCTGCGTTGCATGACGCGGCGGAGATCGCATGTGGCAACATCCCGCAGTTGCCGGCGCCGGTCATCATCGGTCTGGACACGTCTGGATCGATGGGATGCTCGGTAACCGGTTGGCAGGCTCGAGGCCGTGCGTCGAAGATGCGTTGCGTTGACGTCGCCGCGTTGTTCGCCGCAGCGATCCTGCGTCGCAACCCGGACAGCGTCGTCGTTCCGTTCGATACGCGTGCGTACCAGGCAAAGATCGATCCAAGCGATTCGATCCTGAGCCTGTCGGCACGACTGTCGAAGTACGGAGGCGGCGGAACGGACGTGTCGTTGCCGTTGGTCGAGGCAAACAAGCGCTACGCAAAGCGTGCGTTTGCTGGAATCGTGCTAGTCAGCGACAACGAAAGCTGGATCAACTCGGGACGTGCCTACGGGTTCGGCCGAGGCGGTTCGACTGGCGTCATGACCGAGTGGGAGAAGTTCAAGAAGACGCAAGCAGCGGCCGGCATCGCCGATCCGAAGTTGGTCTGCATCGACATCGCCCCATACGGCAACACGCAAGCACCCGATCGCCAGGACATCCTGAACATCGGAGGCTTCAGCGACGCCGTCTTCAACGTCGTCAGCAGCTTCCTAGAGTCCGACACCAACCGCTTCGTCCGCGAGGTCGAAGCAGTTGAGCTGTAGGACTCAAGGATCAAGATCATCAACGAAACGCCCGCGGCCGAGCAATCGGTCGGGGGCGTTTTTTTGTTGAATCTGAGCTAGACTCCCAAGCCGAATCTGACCCAGGTCCGACAGTCCCGGCAGCGCGCCATTTCGACGCTATGCCTGAACTATTCCGCCCAATTATGCGAGAATTCTCCTCCGCTGGGTTGTGAAGTAACTCGCGAGCTTCCATTCCCTATAGAGGGCAGCAGGTTTACGCAAAAAGCGAGTCTTTGAAACGTGGATATGAGAAACGAATTCGAATTCCCTGGCTTCGACGTACATCAACTAGATGTCGTCATGGTTGACGATGAGGGAATGCAGAGAGATGAAATTCTTAGAATTTTCGATGTTGATGACTACGAGACGCTGGTCCAGGAAGCTATCTATCTGGCCGACTGGTTTCGCGAGCATGGGGCAAATGACGAAGAGAGAGATTTGTACGATGTCGCCGTTCAATTGGTCACGTTTTACAACATGGCCCCTTCGATCGACCGCCGGCGGCAAGGGCGCTTAACGTCGACCAGATTCATCGGTATGAATCGCTGCGGCAATTGGTCGAAATGTCCGGCGGTGGAAAACAGGAACGCATCGCTAGATTGCTAAATACGGCGGGGACAACGCTGGCGGAGACTCGAGAGCTCTTTGAGATTGCTACCTTTGAACAATCAGCAATCGAAGTACCGTTCGATCGAGATGCCTACGAAGCGTTTCGCGACAATTTCTTTTAGGAAATGGCTGGAATTCGGGAAGGGCTGGTGGAGATGGCCGACGAAACAACGAGGAAGGAATTACGCAAACGATTGGCGGATCCAGCCGCTTCGGTCGACGCAAAGCAGGACGCTCGCCGCATTCTTGCGTCCGACGATGTGTTTGAAGAGTGCCCGGGGTTGTACGACGCGTGGGATCGGATCGAAACCATGCTAATGAAGGAGGCAATCAAGATCGAAGAACGCCGATCAGAACCATTTGAGGGATTGGTCGCGGAAGCTGATGCAATTCTGTCTGAGGTTGCAATCATTTGCGATGAAGAGGACAGCATTGTCGCTCGCGCCGAGTCGGACAGAATCATTTGCGAAACTCTCAATATCACCGACGCCATAGATTGTTTACGACGCGTTATCCACGTCGGCAAAGAGCATCCGAACGCTCTTGAGCAAGAGTCGAGCGAACTTCTCGCAGATGCCATCCGCTCGCGCGATCCACTGGAATTGTGGGACGGCTTGACTTGGGTCCGAGAGAATCTCATCAATCGCAACGAATGCATCCGGCTTTTAATGCGCGAAGCGGAGATGGTTCTGCATTTCCTCTTGGAACTGGCTCTGCAGGAACGATACGTCAAGATGCGCCCACACATGAGCAGAGCGGAACGTCGCCTTTTTCAATTCATGCATCGGCGGTCACCCGAACTCAACGGCCGTATCCCTGCGATTGATGAAATCGGACGGTCCTTCGTTATCGGACTGGATGCAGAGAACGCGGAGCTCTTCTTGGAGGTGATCGGCTACGGTGGAACGCCCGAAAAGAACCGAGAGCTGAGTCACCGCTGGAAGTCCTACCTTCGTCTTTATCCATTTTGGTGCGAGCTTATGCAGTTTGATGACCGCGAAGAAAAACGCCGCCGGTCGACGCATTACATCACGCCCAATCATGAGTATGGATTGGCAGACACATCTAATGCCCATGACCCACACGTACGACTTCCCCGCTCGTCGGTCGACAGTGTCGATTCCCTGGCGCAACGATATTGCACCGACACTCAGCAACGCTATCTGTTGCTTGCTTTCGTCGATCGGCAAAGCCACACAGAGATCGCCGAACGATTTGGGGTGAGCCAACAGGCTGTCAGCAAATCGATCGGCCTCGCGATGAAACGTATTCGCGAGGGTCTGGTTGCCGATCGACTCGTCGAACTCGCGGGCAACCACCGCTTGGTCGACGAAACGACTACCCAATGCAGCGGGCTATCAAATAGCCCATTTGGGCCTTAGAGATTCAGCTGACTGCTATTCGGTAATTAGCAAATTCCCTTGTAAAAGCGAATTCCAGATCGTGAGTTCGGTCTGCAGCAAAAAACTTGCTGCACCTTGACCGTGTGGTCCATGATCACTAGATTCATATAGTCCAGGCAGCATGTGCGCAAAAAAAAACGGCCCCGCGGTGGAACGCGAAGCCGTCAGTGCTCATGCAGGCTGGGAGCCCGAATGGCATTTCATCAGTCCTCATTCTGACTCCCAGCCGCGCCAGGTCAAGCAAGGCCCCCGGTATTCGCAGTGAATCCCGGGGCCAAAGTTTGGGAACAGCGGTTCGTACGGACCGCGCAAAATGGGAGTCCATTACGTGGGATGTGAGATTGATTTTATTGCCGTCGGTGACGGCGAGCGGAGCGGCGATGCAATCGCGGTCCGTTGGGGCAACCTCTCCGGTTCGCCAGCAGAACAGAGTGTGATCGTCATCGATGGCGGCAACGTTTCCTCGGGCGAAGACTTGGTGAATCGCGTTCGATCTGATTACGGCTCGCATCACATAGATGCCGTGATTTCAACGCACCCTGACGCCGATCACGCGAAAGGATTGGCGACCGTTATGAATCAGTTCTCCGTTGGGGCACTATGGCTGCATCAGCCTTGGAACCGGGCGAACGATATTCATGATCTGGTCCTGGATGGGCGAGTCACTCCGGCAAGTCTTGAGTCACGAATTAAGACTGCGCTCAGTGCGGCGTACGATCTTGAACGGATCGCGGAAGACCGGAATATCGATATTTGGGAGCCCTTTGCCGGCTTGCCGATTGAGCACAACGGCGCGACGTTTCATGTGCTCGGCCCATCCGAGGAGTACTATTCGGAACTCCTGCCACAGTTCGACGATGTCCCCGTCACCAAACTTGCGATGGCGACCGAGGCGAAGTCGTTGATGGTCGCCAATGCGGCGGACAATATTTTGGCGGCTTACCAAAGTTGGTCGGAGGAGACTCTTGTCGAGCCGACCGAGAAGATTCGTGCCGAGAACAATTCGTCGGTCATTCTGTTGATGCAGTACGAAGGGCGACAAGTTCTGTTCACGGCGGATGCTGGTGTAGAGGCACTGACCTTTGCGTACCAACGCGCACTCGCATTGGGCATTGATCTTAAAGACTGCACCTTCATCCAGATTCCACATCACGGTTCTCGACGGAATGTTGGCCCAGAGATTCTGGATTCGATCGTTGGCAATGTCCTGCCATACGGGTCGACACCAACCAAGACGGCCTACGTTTCGTGTGCGGCGAACTCGCCCAAGCATCCATCAGCAAAAGTGCTCAACGCGTTCACCCGCCGAGGCGCTGCCGCGTACGCAACACGCGGCTCCTCGATCCGATACTCGTGGAATGCACCTGCTCGTCTTAATTGGTCACCACTGGCACCGATTCCAATTCAGTCCGAAGCGGCGGAGGGCTAGGAATGACGCTTCCAGACACCTACACCCTGAAAGCTCGTATCGCGCCGGTCGTCACGGTCATCGCGCTGCCGACAGTCTCGGCCTTTCTCTTCGTAAATCCGGGCAACAAGGCATCCTGGTTGGCTGCACCTGCGATTGCGGTCGCCCTCTGGGCCCTGACATCACTGATCGGTCGAGGGCGT
>JBCBLJ010000255.1:0-9791 GCA_038520195.1 Planctomycetota bacterium | reverse complement strand
CTCCCCCATGCTTCTTCGCAACAATCGCGCTGGTCGGGTTGCTACTACACAGTGACGCCCGACGAACACTTCATCGTCGACCGATTGCCCGATATGCCGCAGGTCACCGTGATCGCTGGGCTTTCGGGACATGGTTTCAAGTTCACCAGTGTCCTCGGCGAGATTGCCGCGCAATCCGTCACCGACGAAACGTCGGCGTTCGATCTCGAGTTTCTAGGCCTGGAGCGGTTGATCCAGCCGTGATGTCGCTCACGAGCATCGAGTGTCGTCGGACGTCGCCACGATGAATCACTACCGGTAGAAAACGTCGGATCGAAGAACGTATTTCCGACCCGATGTAATCGCCGTCCCCTCGTGCCAGCGTTCATGACGGAAGAGCAGTGCTGAGCCCGTCTCGGGCGTGATCACGTGTTCGACCTTGCGTCTTGATTGCCCCTTCCCGACATAGCTTCGAAACGTCGTCGTTCCGCCGGTGAAGTCGGAGTTCAGGTAGACCAGATACGACAGTCGGCTGACATGCCCGTTCTCGTTCGTCACCGAACCGTCTTTGTGACGCTTGAATTCCTGACCGGGTTGGTACCGGTAGAACCGCAATCGGTGATCGACGCCGGAGGGGCGTTCGTCTTCGAGCGGCGGAAGAATCGATGCGACCCTTGACCACATCAGTTCCGACAGCTGGACATCATCGAGATTGGCTCGATCGTTATTTCGAATATTGGTCATCATCTTCGGCCCCGATCGCGTTCGGACGGAAGCGGCCGCGAATCCAATGGCTTCCGCCCGCAGAATCAACGCGTGACACTCTTCGCGACTAAAGACGCCCGCGACGATGAAGATATCGGAATCAACATAATGGGTGGATCGAGTCATCTTTTCTCTTCATCGTTGCGTGCGTTTTTCGCTCAACGCTTTCCCCTCGCGCGAAGCATCCTCTCGACGAGAGTCGGTTGCGTTGCCTGCTTGCCTAACAGCCAATCGGCCAAGTGCTCGGTCCATTCAAATAAAGGATGCTCATCGCACTTGAGAAACACCGCGAGCCTGTGATCGCTCTTGGCGGCCAACTCCAAGGCGGGACGATCGATGGCGCTGCTCGCGCTGCCCAGCCCGGGTATGGCGGTCGAGAGACGGTTCACGCCGTCACCTTCACCCCAAGGGTCGCGTTCCTTGCTCGGCATTGGCAACAAGCCGTCTTCATCGCTCCAGGCTTCGATGAACGTCATTTGACCGCGATCGTTGAACGTGAATTCCTCGTAAATCTTGACGACATCCTTTCCGTCGGCGCCAAAGTAAAACGTCACTCGCGAGCGTCCAAACGGTTGCTTGTTAAAGACTTTGAACTCGCGCTCGGCGATCGGCACCTTCGTCGGATAAGCCTTCAGCAGGATGTCCAAGGCGATCATGTTGGCTTTGCCCTTTCCGGTCAACAACAGCCACGGCGGCCACTCCCAGCGAACTACACCTTCGGAGTACTCGGGGATCAAGAAGTCGCTGCGATTGGACGCGAGGGTGTCGAAGTAGAGCGAGCACTGCTGGCGGTAGTAGTCGTCCGGAAATTGAGGCGACAGGACCGTCGACAACGCGGCGTCCTCGGGTTTGCCTGTGACCCCAAGACCAACGCGACGAGGTGATCCCTCGTCGTGGCCGACCAACCTTTCGTAGTGCTCGAGCAAACGCTGGGCATTCGCATCCATGACCGACTCCGCTGCGTGATGAACTGGCGACGGTGAGGTTAACGAACTGCGAGCCGCCGTTCAAAGCCGTTTGAGCGATCGCGTTCCGAGGGAACGGCACCGGCAACGATGAGAGCTAGCCCCGCGCGGGATCAGAGCTGCTGGTTCAGCCAAGCGATTTCGCTGGTGATGTCTTCGGCAAGCCCGCGTCGCCGCATTTCACGGGGCAGAACCGTCCAGGCGTACGTCTCGACTTCGAGATGACCGCTGAAGGCGGCATCGATTTGCGGGTCGGTGATCGCCCTTAAGCAGTCCAAGACCGCGTCGCGGCTGGTGGTCAAATGCCCGAAGCGTTCGAGAAAGATCGGCACGTGGAAATGGATGACCCAGCGATCGATCTCGTCCAGCGCCGCGACGGGTGTATGTTTGACCAAGTCAGGCAAGTCCTCGGCGAGCTCGAAGTCGCCACTCGCGTGGAGGCAACCGGTTTGGTGCAGATAGCGGTCTTCGGCGAATTCGCTCAGTTGTCGGAGTGTCGCTTCGCGATCCTCCGTTTGAATGGTCCGCCAATCGGCCACAATCGCGCTGCTGACTTGGATTTTCCCGATGCCGATCCCAGCCTCCGCGTAACGTCGGATGACGTCACGTTGCGGTTCGTTCATCACGGCGCTGTGGCAAATGTCATGGCAAGCGGTGATCAACCGGCGATGACGTTCCTCGGGAAGCTGGCGCTGGAAGAATTCGACCATGTCGTCGATCGTGTCAAGCCCGCAGCCGGGCTCGGGTTCAATGGCGACGACGATTCGCTTGCCCGTCGACGCTTGCAAGGAATCGAGATAGTCAGCGAGTTCACGAAACTGTCGGCCGGCCGCGTCATGATCGAGTGCCCGCGTCTCGGCGAATGGGTTGTCGGGCCAACCGATCGGCAGCGTGCTGATCGAACCGATCGCGGCGTCATCATCCAGTAGTGCGGCAAGAATCGTCGCAAGCCGTTTGGTGTATTCCAATCGCGCCGGGTCCGCCCACGTCGGTAGATAGACTCGCTGTTTGACGTGGTCACCGTGAAAGTTACCGAACGGAAATCCATTGATGGTGAACGCGTTCAGTCCGTTGGATCGCAGGAAATCGCGAAAGCCTTGGGTGGCATCCTCGCGCATTAAGTCCACCGAAGCCTGATCCGGGAGCCATAAGCCAACTCCAAGCCGATCCACACCCAGCTGTTCGCTTACCGGGACCGCATACTGCTGTAGGTTGCTTTTGATCGATGCGAGATCCGTCCCGGCGTGGACGTTCGTGCAATAGCCGACCACCGTTTCGGGCGACGGTGGGAAGAGGCATGAGTCGGTCAAGGAATTCCTCCCCGGAGAGCTGCTCGGTTCTTGCGAACAAGATTGGCTTCTCGGTATCGCTTGGCAACCAGCGAACTACACTTGGCTTTGCATTTCTTCCAAGTCCCATCAATGGTGATTGATCTGTGAAAAAGCGTTTTGACTGGCAAAAGCCCTGGTTTGGCGGGTTCCCGGCAGCCCTCGCTGCCGCACTGTGTCTCGTGAATTTTCTTGGGGGGGCGACGCTGGCTCAATCGCCCGAGGCTCCCAATGCGAAGCACTCCGATCCGGACAATCCGTTCGCTCAGTTGGACCCGTGGCTTCCGACGCCCGGGGCGACGCGAACCGCTTCGGGAAGTCCCGGCCCGGCATACTGGCAACAGCGCGCCGACTACCAGATCGATGTGACCATCGACGATGACAACCAACGGCTCATCGGCTCGGCGGAAATCGACTATCACAACCAGTCGCCGCACGCACTGAAGTACATCTGGGTGCAATTGGATCAGAACCGCTTCAAGCCGGACTCCGATGGGAACCTCAGCGAGGTCTCGTCGGGCTTTTCATCGCGTGCTTCGTTCGGACAACTTCGTTCGCTTCTGGCAAAACAAACTTTCGACGGTGGCTACAAGATTACGGCCGTGACCGATGGCAGCGATCAGCCTCTGGAATACACGATCGTCGGCACCATGATGCGGGTCGATTTACCGTCGACGCTTGCCCCCGGTGAGACGACAACGATGACGATCGACTACTCGTACAACATCGTTGACTCAAAGGTGATCCGCGCTCGTGGCGGATGTGAGTTCTTCGAGGAAGATGAAAACTATATCTACGAGATCGCCCAGTGGTTTCCGCGCGTCGCCGCGTACACGGACTACACCGGTTGGCAGAACAAGCAGTTCCTCGGACGCGGAGAGTTCACGCTCGAACTCGGCGATTACCAAGTCAACATCACGGTGCCCGCGGAGATGGTCGTCACCGCGACCGGGACGCTAAAGAACCCCGAAGAAGTGCTCAAAGAGACTTGGATCGAAAGGCTCGAAGAATCCAAGACCGCGAAGAAGCCGATGTTCGTGATCACGCCGGAGGAGGCAAAAGAGAACGAGAGCGTCCGAACGCAAAAGTCAAAGACATGGCGTTTTGAAGCAAAGAACGTTCGGGACTTCGCTTTCGCCGCCAGCCGCAAATTCATTTGGGACGCGATGGGTGAAGAAGTCGGATCGCAAACCGTGATGGCGATGTCCTTCTACCCTAACGAAGCCGAACCGCTTTGGAGCAAGTACTCCACCGAGGCGATCGTCCACACGCTGCAAGTCTACGGCCGCTACAGCTTTGAGTATCCCTACGAGGTCGCGATCAGTGTCAACGGTCCGGTCTACGGGATGGAATACCCGATGATCTGTTTCAACGGACCGCGACCGGAGAAAGACGGCACCTACAGCCGAGCCACGAAATACGGATTGATCTCCGTCGTGATCCATGAGGTCGGCCACAACTTCTTCCCGATGATCGTCAACAGCGACGAGCGTCAATGGACGTGGATGGACGAGGGACTCAACACGTTCCTTCAGTACCTTGCCGAACAGGAGTGGGAAGAGAACTACCCGTCGCGTCGCGGCGACCCGGAAAAGATGGCGACGTACATGCGCGGCGGCAATCAGCGGCCGATCATGACCGGCAGCGAGGAGATTCTGCAATTCGGCAGCAACGCTTACGCGAAGCCCGCCACCGCCCTCAACGTGCTTCGCGAAACCATTCTCGGTCGCGAGTTGTTTGACTTTGCCTTTCGGGAGTACGCGCAACGTTGGAAATTCAAACGCCCGACGCCGAGCGATTTCTTCCGCACGATGGAAGACGCTAGCGCCGTCGATTTGGATTGGTTTTGGCGTGGCTGGTTCTACAGCACCGATCACGTCGACATCGCGATCGATCGTGTTCGACTTTATCAGATCGATGCCGGTGATCCGGACGAGCAAGCCGAACGCGAGCGGCAAGAAAAAGATGGACGCGACAAAACGGTCAGCGCACTACGAAACGCCGAACTCCGCAAACGCATTGACTGGCAACCGGGGCTCAAGGATTTTTACAACAGTGACGACTACGATCCCGATAAGGTCGACGAAGCGAGCCGCAAGGCCTACCAAAAATTCCTTGACGGACTCGACAGCGACGAACGCGCACTGCTGAGACGAACGACGAACTTCTATCTAGTCGACTTTAGCAACGTCGGCGGATTGGTCATGCCGATCTTGTTGCGAGTGCACTATGCGGACAACACCAGCGAAATGCACACCTTCCCGGCCCAAATCTGGCGTTCGAATAGTCGGCAAACCCGTCGCTTGATTGCGACCGACAAGGAAATCGTTCGTCTTGAACTCGACCCGCGTCGCCAGACCGGTGACGTCGAGGAAAGCAACAATCATTGGCCCGAAAAACTCGTTCCCTCACGTTTCAAGCTGTTTAAGCAAGAACGCGGTCGCAATGAGATGCAGAAGGCCAACGCCAAGAAGGCCAAGGATGAAAAGGACGAATCCAAGGCCGACGACGATGACGGCGAAAAGAAGAAGCCGGACGTGAAGTCCCCCGAGACCAAGGAAAAGAAGGAAACTGCAGGCCAATGAGCTCCTTGCTGCTAACGGCGTTCCTGCTCCATCCGGTACACGAAACCCTTTCGGAATTGGAATGGAATCCAGAATCCGGTCGAGTGGAAGTGGCGCTTCGACTGTCGCTGGTCGACGAAGAGTGGATCAAGCGACAGCATGGCCCGGTTCCTGCTGGTGAGGAACGCCGCAAGTGGTACCGTCAACAACTCGCGGCCAGCATGGTTTTTGACCCAGTTGATATCAAAACGGATGCTCCCAGCGGACGCCCCATTCATTGGCTTGGACGAAAGGAAGAGGGAGCGCACGCTTGGTGGTTCTTTGAGGTCGGCGGAGACAAAACGCCGCCGAAATCACTCCGGATGAGTCTGTTGTTCGACCGCGATTCGAATTATCGCCATCGCGTGGTCATGCTCGGCAAGAAAAAGGATGGTTCGGCGAATCACCGTTCGGTGGAACTCTCCGCTCCCAGGCCTCAAGTTGAGCTGGATTTGGTACGGTAAGACCGGGGGTCAAAATAACGCGCCTCTTGCGAGTAAGACGCGGGCCAATGACTCCCTACCCTTCAAGTCCACGTTTGCTGAATTGCCATGGCGACCGATTACCAAGACGCCCAAGCTCCTCCAAATGAACCCTTTGCCCAGCCCCATCGGTCCGGCTCCAACGGATGTCTCTGGGGCTGCTTGATCGGCGTCGGGTTGACGTTCGTTGGGGTCCTTTGCATGGGAGGCCTCGGCTATTGGGTGATCAAATCGACGGTCGGGGCATACACCTCCGATCAGGCCATGGAGATTGAGACCGTCGAATACAGCGAGGAGGACCTCGCGGCGCTTAAAGCACGCATGGACGCCTTCAACGACGCGATCGAAGAAGGCAAGGTTCCCAACGAAGACCTGGTGCTCACCGCAGCGGATATCAACGCGTTGATCGCGAGTGACGAATTCCTTCGCGGCAAGGTGTTCGTCCGGATCGAAGATGGCGAGATCGAGGGCGACGTGAGCATCCCGCTCGATGAGCTCCCGGGCTTGGGCGGACGCTATTTCAACGGTTCGGCAACCATGGACGTCTCGATGGACGATGGCAACCTGTTCGTGTACGCCAAGGAGGCGGAAGTCAACGGACAACCCGTTCCGGAGCAATTCATGAAAGGAATGCGGAATGAGAACATCGCCAAGGAAATGAACCAAGACCGCGAGAAACGCAAGTTCCTGCGAAAATTCCAAGACATCCGAATCGACGATGACAAGCTGATCTTGGAAGTGCGACGTGATAGCGAGACGGCTGATGACTCAGGCGAATCGTCCATCACACCCGAGAGCGTCGGCATCGACATTGAGCCGCCGGTGACTTTGGATTCCCCACAGTGATCGCCACTGCACTGATTACTCAGTGCGGTGAGCGCCCGGCGCACTGAGTACTCAGCGGTGTACGCGATCACGGAGCGTGTCCGCCGCTAAGGCCTTTCCTCTGACCCGGGCGTCTCTTGCCCAATTGCCTGGGAATGCTGCCGCCGAGCCTCAAGTCAACAGACGCTCGATCGCAGGCTCCGGCGCGCCATAGCTGACGAACACAACCTCCAGTGCAACGTCAGCGTAGAGTTTCAGCGCTCGTTCAATCGTGTCGACGATCCATGAGACTGGATTGCCGAAGGCTCCGCCACCGAGCAGCGTGAGAAAGACTTTGGGCATACCTTCGCGGGCGTGAGCGTTGAGCACTGCGGCAGCCAGCGTCGCTTCGTAGGCTGAATTCAGGACGGCTCGCGTCAAAGGTTCAACTGATCGCGTTTGAACCCGAGAGTACGAAATCGGAAGCGCGGAGCAATACGCTTGGGTCACCCGGTGTGCCGCACTTGCGTCGGTGACTTCGGTATTCCAGTGCAGACCGATCCGAAGTTTGTCAAAGGACTCCGGCGCGTCATACGCTTGCTCTGACAACAGTGCGTACCCATTCCGCATGCTCCAAAGCTGACCATTCGAATTGATCTCAGCTCCCACATCGGCGAGGCAGTCAATTTGCTCTGACGTCGTTTGGGCGAACCAATTCCGGTACAGCGTCCCTGCGGCGCATGCCATCGCACACGCCGGTCCTTGAGTTCCATCAAGGATGTACCGCGTGATTCCATCCGCGGGCTCCGCGTTTGGCGAGATCATCTCCAGTAAATTGAACTGGGACGCGACTTGGAAAAGGGCCCCGGCGTTAGCGGGTTCGCGGTGCAGGGAGCGAACGTCGGCGACGACTTCGCGAACACAAATGGTTCCTGGCAAGGAAATGCCTTTGACTCGCTCGCGCAGCTGCGAAAGTGATGGGGTTTCAAGCGAGCCATGATGAAATACGCGATCATTGGCGAGCGAACGAAGCCGCGGACCATCCAATTCGATGTTCGCGCGCACGGCCTCCTCCGACTCATGAAAACCGAAGAGTTCGTGGAACCAATTCAAGCTTGCACCCCCGCGGACGTGATCCGAAATTCGCGACTCGACCTGCTTTCCCATGCGTCGAAAGGTCGCGTGGGCGTTGTGAGCGAGGAACTCCCTTCCCTGCGGACATCGCCACCGGCGTGTAGGATGCGTTCCCTCCCATCCAAGTTCGCGTTTCTGCCAGGATTCGCCATGAGAAGTATTGTCGCCGTCCTCCTTTGCCTCCTTTCCGCCTCCATCGTCTGTGCCGACGAGCGTCCCAACATCTTGTGGGTGACCAGTGAGGATAACGGGCAGCAACTCGGCTGTTACGGAGATGAGTATGCGGACACCCCGAATCTCGATCGGTTGGCCGAACGATCGCTTCGATTCAAAACGTGCTGGTCCAATGCACCGGTTTGCGCTCCGGCGCGGACGACGCTCATTTCGGGAATGTACGCGACGAGCTTGGGCGGTCAACACATGAGAAGCGGTGTCACGTTGCCGCCGAGTCTCAAGCTCTACCCGCAGCTCTTTCGAGAGGCCGGATATTACTGCACCAACAATTCGAAGACCGATTACAACTTCGCAAATCCCGAAGCGGGTTGGCATGATTCGGGAAAAAAGGCGAACTACAAGAATCGCCCGCAGAAAGACATGCCGTTCTTTGCGGTCTTCAATTTTACGGTCAGCCACGAAAGCAAAATTCGTTCGCGGCCCCACACGCTGGTTCACGATCCGGCAAAGGCTCCTGTGCCGGCGTACCACCCCGATACGCCGGAGGTACGGCGCGACTGGGCGCAGTACTACGACAAGGTCACGGAAATGGACGCGTTGGTTGGCAAGACGCTCAAGGAGTTGGACGACGCGGGCCTGCGAGAATCGACGATCGTCTTCTACTACGGGGACCACGGCAGCGGGATGCCACGCAGCAAGCGACAGCCATTTGATTCGGGACTGCGCGTTCCACTCCTCGTTTCGATCCCCGCCAGGTACCGGCACCTCGCGCCCAAGGACTATGTCGATGGGGGAACATCGGATCGTTTGGTCGCGTTCGTTGACATGGCGCCGACGTCACTGAGTCTGGCGGGCGTCAAACCAGCGCCGTGGATGCAAGGCGTCGCCTTCGCCGGCGAATTCGCCGGGAAACCAAAGCAATATTTGTTCGGCTATCGCGGGAGAATGGATGAGCGTATCGACTGCGTACGAAGCTGCACCGATGGCCGATACGTATACATGCGGTACTTGTATCCCGATCGTCCGTACCTCAAACACGTCGACTACATGTTCCAAACGACGACGACGCGAGTTTGGAAAGAGATGTTCGATGCCGGAAAGTTGAACGAGGCACAGGCAAAGTTTTGGCGGACGCGGCCGGCGGAAGAGCTCTTTGATTTGCAATCCGATCCCTGGGAAGTGAACAATCTTGCGGGCAATCCCGAACAGCAAGACCGAGTCTCGGCGATGCGAGCGGCAGTCACCGACTGGATGGTCGAGACTCGTGACACAGGTCTGATGGCTGAAGCGGAGATGCATCAGCGAATCGGTGACTTGTCACCGCGGGAGTACGCAACCAGCGAAGCCTACGCGATCAAGCAATTGACCAAACTGGCACTCGCGGCGACCGATGTCGAAAGCGAACTGACGACTGAAGAACTCACGCGTTTGGCGACCGACGATGACTCTCTGGTGCGATTTTGGGCCATCCGCGGGCTAAGTCTTCGAGGAAAGTCGAACGAGTTGTCGGCTCGAATCGACGACTCCAACGGTAGCGCGGCTGTTGCCGCGTGTGAG
>JBCBLJ010000938.1:0-3047 GCA_038520195.1 Planctomycetota bacterium | reverse complement strand
GTGGGATTGACCTTGGGTACGATAGCCTACGGTTACTACCGAATCGGTGAGTCGACCGAAGAGCCCAAAACCACTTTCGGCCTGATCGCCCGCAACGAACCGATCGAGTACTTTCAGGAAGATGGTCGCGAGGTTGCGATCTTCGAAGCCTACGCGCGGCAATCCATGGTCGCCGTGCGGGAAAGCTCACGGCCGATCGACGTGATCGTCTGGCCGGAGTCGATGTTCACCGGCACGCTTCCCTGGATGATCGGCGACGGCAATGCCGAACAGGCTCAGGAATACGGCCTCTCTCCGAGCGAGGTCCGTCGCCGCTTGAATGAGTTTCGTTCTTCGTTCCGCGCGCGGTCACAGTTGCTTCAACAGCAAATGCGGACGCCAACGCAGCAAGTGGTGCCTGACCTTCTCGTCGGATGCGGTGTGATCGACTACGGCGAAGAGACCCATGTGTACAGCGGATTGCTTCATCTCAACGATCGTGGCGCCGTGCAAGAGTGGTACGCCAAGAATCATCTCGTCATGTTCGGGGAGTACATACCGATCGTGAATTGGATTCCGATCGTCAGTGACTGGATCCCGGACGACATCGGGTTGACCGACGGCAATGGACCGACCTTTATGCGCGTCGGCCAAACATCGGTGCTGCCAAACATTTGCATCGAGACCGCCGTCGAGCGTGTCGCGATCCATCATCTCCAGGAGCTGCGTGACGGGCCCGGCATCCCGGAGGTCATTGTGACCGTTTCGAATGACGGTTGGTTCGACGATTCCAGCGTGGTGCAACATCATAAGCGCTGCGCCCAATTGGTCGCGGTCGCTTGCCGTCGGCCGATTCTGTCAGCGGCCAACAACGGCCCGACGTGCTGGATTGACAGTCACGGAAGAATCGTGGAAGAAATCGCGCAAGGACAGAACGGCAACCTGATCGCGGGTCCCCGTATCGATTCGCGAACACCGATGACGATCACACTCGGTGATTGGCCCGCGCGACTGTGTGGCTTCGTGCTCGCCGCAACGCTGTGCTGGCGAGGACGTAAGGATGGCGTCCACGCTGCAACTGAAAACCCAAAGAGCAAGACGTCGGACTGACGACCAATCAGGTGTAGACAACCTGCAAAGCTTCCATCAGTGCCTTGTGCTCATCGCCGCAACAGGGGCATTGATTGATGTGGTTTTCAACCTTCGCGGACCACTCACCCGAGTCTTCTCCCAGCAACTGCTGCTCAACAAATTCGGCGAAGTGTTCGTAACACTGGTCACATTCGATTTCGTCGGGGCCCGCCGTGGCGAGCATGTGGATCAATGCCCTGGTTTCTTCTTTCGAGAGTGTCATACCCTTTTCTCCTAAGCGAAAACCGCCGCGAGTAGGTCGGCTGAGATTCCATTGGCCTCAAGCCCCGAACGCAATTTCACGCGTGCGTCGTGTACAAGTTTGTAAACCGAGTTCCGATTGCTTCCGGTTTTCTCGGCGATGACTTCCACCGGCAATCCTGCGAGCGACGAACGAATGGCGAACCGTTGTTTTTCGCTGAGCGTTTCATCAATCAGTTTCTGCAACTTGACGATCATTGAAACACGGTCC
This sequence comes from Planctomycetota bacterium, assembly GCA_038520195.1. Classification (GTDB taxonomy): domain Bacteria; phylum Planctomycetota; class Planctomycetia; order Pirellulales; family Pirellulaceae; genus Stieleria. The sequence continues at coordinate 1,465 of JBCBLJ010000938.1, read as the reverse complement.
AGCTCGGCCGAAGCGGTGACGTCGACTTCCGCCGCAACCTCGAAAGAAGCTCCATCGGATGCGAACGATTCAATCGAAACGTCATGATAGTGCTTTCGACGCATCTCGCTGATACCGACTCGCGTCGCGACCGTCATGGCCCAGGTGATGAATCGACTTCGACCCGCGAATTGATCTAGCGAATCCATGATCTTGATCAAAGCTACCTGGACCGCGTCTTCGGCGGAATAGCCACCACCATAACGCGACGACATGAGCTTACTCATGCCACGAAGTAAGACCTCCCGCAATTCGCTCAATGCCGCATCGCGAGTCTCCCCGCTCGAGGTGAGGCGAATCACCCAGGGATCCTTCGGGGACGGAAGTGTGGCCTCGGCCGAACCAGCATTGATCACGATGACTTCTCCGCTATCGATAAGTTTTTGGGCGCGTGGGCCGATGACCGCCCGAAGTCGCGCTGGGAGAGCCGAAAGAAGTCGCCGCGGATCGCGAGAATCAGCGACGTGACTGACGGCTCGCTGCTCACCACGCCCGCCCAACGATGGAGCAAAAGCAAACCGCCTCGGCGTTTGAATAATGAACATGTCCAGGGATCATCCGCCTTGCGCGCCAAAACCAATGCAACCTCGTGACCACCTTCCTAGCCGTATCATCGTAGAGCGACACTCGAATTCACGCGAGTGAAGCCATCCAAGGGCGCGCGAAACCGGCGCAGTCACAGAGTATAGGTCGGAGCGAGAAACCCATGTTTCACCGTCCGCGAAAAGCATGACACGTGCCGGCAACCAGACCGGCGCCAACCGGGCGGCTCAACGCCGCACCGCTTCGCTCGCTCGTCTTTGTTCCGATCGCCTAGCGGCTTAGGAGCGCGATCTCTTCGTCTTCAATTGCTTCGATCGAGTCCGGTCCAATCGATTCCGAGTCGTTATCGGTATCGCGCTGCGGGTCTTCGAAAACAGGTTCGACGAACGCATCGTCGATCGCGTCGGCGTCGGCAAGAGGCGACAACGGTGCACTTCCCTGCACGAAACGGTTGGCCTCGAAGAGCACGTCGTCAAGTTCCACGCCGTTTTCAAACACGCCGTCGTTGGCATTGCCGATGGTCGCGGTCGCAGTCGGGAGGAAGTCGGAATCTGGTGGAACGGAGTCCGCGGTTTCCAGCGGAGCCACTTCCTCAATCGCGGGCACGAGCTCAATCGCGGGCACGAGTTGCGACGGATCGATCTCGGCGGTCGTGACGGCCGCCACCGAAGCGATTTCCTGCGGCACCGGAGCCACGACCGGCTCGGCCGGGGGATCGAACAACTGAACCTCCGCCACACCAAGGTCGGCGGCTAGCGGCGTCCTGCTCTCCAGAATCTCAAATCGCAGTCGTGAGTGGTGGCGTCGCATCGCAAAAACTCGGCTAAATCGTGAATTGGTCCATGTCTGACAGTTGGACGCCATCGGAAGAATCCGTCTTACC
>JBCBLJ010000972.1:0-2799 GCA_038520195.1 Planctomycetota bacterium | reverse complement strand
GCGTCGCGCTTTGTCTTGTCGATGAAGAATGAATCGTTCGTCGTCCTCCGCGAGCTCTCGCACCACAAAGTCCAATTTACGTCTGCCCGCAGGTCCGGCACTGGACCGGGACCTTCGTCACCATCTTCGCCCTCGACGCCGTAAGTGCCCTCCCCGCGCTCCCCCGTTGTCATCATGTTCGCACGGTGCCTCGCGCGTCGTCGGCCACGAAAATTGTGTCGTTACAGTGCCTTCGTTCCGAGTCGTCGCGTGCTGTCATTTTCGTTGAGACATCGATTCGATTGTCTGAAACAAATGCTGACTCTACCTCCGTTCTTATCGCAGACCACTCGCGGAAACCGCGACGCCGGAATATGTGCTCTCATTCGCGCCCACGAGCGACGAAATTCGAGACTTTTTCACGGAGCTTCTTGAAGGGTCTGGTTTGAAGCTGCGAGGACGAAACGAGCCCCTGAAGTCGATGTACACGACACCCATGAACTTCGGCTCCCGCCCAATCGGATTTGAACTCAAGCCGGAGGACCTGCGACAGGCCGCAACGCCGACGCTCCAGTATCTGACATCGACGGACGAAGACCGACGCAGTAGTACCGGGAGAAGGTCGCTGCTCGTGACGCTCGCCGCTCGTGGGATGGGAAAGAGTTACTTTTTCTCTGTGCTCCACGAGTTTTTGCTGCGCTTCCCCGCCAAGTTCGTGCCGATTCAGATCACGTTCAACTACCACTCCTCCTACAGTGCCATGGTTGATGGCGAAACTTCGCTGACCAACGCGGCGAAATCGCTAGCGTGCCGGGCCGCTTTCTCGTTCTTCGTCGCTCATTCCGCCGGGGACGACTGGCAAGACGAGTACCTGGACTTTCGCGAGTGCTGGCACAAGAGTTTGGTAGAGGTTCCCACTTTGGACGCTGTGATTTTCGCAATCAAAGACGAGCTCGCACAGAAGTATGAGCGTGACGACGTGAAACCAACTATTGTACTGTTCGTCGACGAGGCGGCTTTGGCTGGTGAAGAAGAAAACGAAAAACAGGCCCAAAACATTAAGAATGTCTACCAAGTGGTGACGCAAACGATGGACGACCGTTCGCGTTCTAGCTCGCCCGTGTGTGCTCTCATGAGTGGTGTTGACGCGATCGTACTTCGGAACATCACAACGCCGACGGCGCCAGTGACAGTGACGACATCGACTCTACGGACGTTGATCTGCGATGTGCGGGCGCCACTTGCTGACGACGACGGGGTTCGTGAAGTGAACAGGTTGCTGGCCCAGGATGTCACTACTCAAGGGAGCGTTGATGACGCTCGTCGTGAGCTGTTGTGTCGAACAGTGACGGATCTAGCGAACGGTCATTGGCGCACCCAATCGGCGATCAAAACGGCTGTAGAAAATTTCAAACCGCCATCGAGCCCCTACGACCGATCCACACTCGAAACAAAGTTTCTTGGCGCGTGCCTCGAGGCAGGTCACGAAGTATGGGAGTCTTACGCAAACTCCTTGCAACGTGAAGATGCTTCGATGGCAGTTTCTGGCGGCGTGCAAGCCATGGCGGTACTGTTCGCGGCATCCACGTTAGACTATCCTCTGTCTGACGTACGCGACTACATTTGGGTCGGCGAGACCAAGCAGCCCGAACCTGTGTTTCGTTGGCGCAGTGGTGGTTTCGACGTGAATGGCGTCGACTTGAGCTTCGAAGCCCCTGCGAGAGTCCCGAGAGTATCGCTGTTCTTCGTCGAGAAGTGGATTGAAGAGGTGCTCACATCCTCTGTTCGTTCGCAGAACTTCGACCAGAATGTCGTTGCAATGGCGAACACTCTCAACGATCTGCTGTGCCTCGGACAAGTCACGCGCTTTACGCCAGAAAACATCAGGTACTCGTTCATCTTCGAGCGCTTTGTCGCGCACGTCGTCCCGGCGCGGTTCTTGGCGGCCGAGATAATCAACAAAAATTTGGAGAGTGTGGTCATCAAGGCGAACCGCATTCCCATGTACTTGTTCGACAAGCCGGCGAGTGCACGATATCGGTCTTTCGCTCTTCTTCAGGGCTTCGAGTCCATCGGAGACAACTGGCGCCTCGCCACGTCTTTCAGTCGCCCTCATGCTGTGTGGTACATGGACAAGCTGCCGACGACTCCCGGTGTTCGCTTCTCTCGAAACGAGGATGCTTTCAAACTTGAGCTGGTTGATCAAATAACGGAAAAACCGGACATCCAAGCCGGGGACGTCTTGATCCCGGCGGAGACGAATCCTGCCTGCGACTGCTTTTGCGTCATCACCATCGTCGATGAAAAAACGCTCGATGAGAGACTCGGTCTGGTGGTTCTCTCCGTGAAGTGGTCTGCAAACAAGTCCGTCAAGGATGGTGTCCCCGTCACCTCAAGCAAACTGGAGCTGCGTCATGTGAAGGACGGCATCACGAAGATGAAACGGTACTTTGAGGATCGTAAGTCGAAACATGATGCGCAGCGGGCCGCTCAACTCGAGCTAGCGCCAAAGGCCCTCGCCAAGCTCAAGTCCAAGGGCAACCACGTGGACGAACTCTTTAAGAGAGAAATCGCCTCGATCCTCGTCTGCTACTTCAACAAGCGCAATCCCAACGGCAATAAAGAGAAGCACGTCAAGGCCCTCAAGAATGCCATCGCGGCCAATCCCGACGTCCTCGCTTCGGTCGGTTCGGCCGCCACCACAGTGGACGCACTCGCGCCGACTCCCAACGACGTCCACGTGGAAGTTCGAGCGCCCGTTGGCCCAAAAGTCAAACTTTTCGGTCTCGAATTCGCCTCGAGGGACATCTGCCTGGCGTT
>JBCBLJ010001043.1:0-2356 GCA_038520195.1 Planctomycetota bacterium | reverse complement strand
TCGAAGCCACCGGGATTGCAATCGCGAGCAACACCCTCGGCACGTGCCAGAGCAGCCAATTCCGTCGCACGTTGTCAGCTTCGGTCGCGGTGTAGTCTTCGAGAGAGAAAGCAAGGTCTAGCGGGCGAAACCGTCTTTCGGCTACCCCAACACTCTTCCGTTTCGATCGGACTCCGTGGCGGTCGAAACGGCTGCAACCGCGAGAGTGCGCTCACGATTGAATATCCTCACCTTGCGTGAAGTGCCGAACGACGTCGGGCCGGAGCATCAACGCGAAGACGATCAGTTGCAATGCCATGAAGACTCCGATGCCGAGGTAGACCGTCGTTGGCGACGCCATCTCAGCAGGCATCGGAGAAATCCACTGGGCGGCTAAACCGTTTGCGTAGTCAAAAGCTCCCACGGCGTTGTAAGTGGCGATCAGTCCCCAGATTCGAACTCCGCGTTGAGTCCAGAAGAGATACACGACGAGTGGAACGAGGAGACCGATGATCGAGTCACTCAGCCACGGCGCGAACCATCCGTCAGGTGCCTTGCCACCAAACATCGACAGCTCGGGTAGGAAGAAGATGGTTTGCGCCCGGAAGACGGTGGCAGTCATGGCGAAGGCGATAAACCATTGTAGCCCGCGCCGCATCTCGTGGCTCTTCGAGCCGGAACGTGCTTCGCTCTTGGAACCCGAATTGTCGGCGTCAGTCTTGCTCGTGTTCATGGTCGGCCTTGGTGGAACTGTGTCGGTTTCTGTTCTTCAAACGCAAAAAGTCACCCGCATGATGCGGGCCGAACCGCGGTATAACAGCGGGTCAATCGTGTACGGCCTACCGGTTGTCGGGACTCGCATTCCGCTACTGCTCGCGACGCGCGTCGGCGTTCAGCAACCGGAAGGCGAGACGTGGAAGGAATCGGCCAAACAGCCGTAGCTGCCAACTCGCCCCCGGCGCGATCTCGCCCCGCCCTTTGCCGAAGCCGCTCATCAGGTGTTGGACCAGTGTCTCCGGCGACATCCGCGCAAAACCGGGCGCGATGCCCTCCGCGAGCGGAGTGTCGATGACCGGCGGCAGCAGTTCGACGACTCGAACAGACGTGCCTTTCAACTGCTGACGTAGGCTAACGGTGTACGCGTGTAGGAACGACTTCGCGCCGCTGTAGACCGGTGTCGCGGCGTAAGGAACGTACGCGAGTCCTGAACTGACGTTGATGATTGCCGAAGGACGCTCCAGCATCGCGGGCAGGAATTGATGCACCATCCGAACCGGACCCGTCACGTCAATGGCGATCTCCTGCACCTGCTTGTCCAGCGGTTCGTTGCCCGTCGTCACATCGAACGTGTGCATGACGCCCGCGTTGTTGACCAGCACGTCGGCCCCTCCCAGAGCCTCGACCGTTTCACGCAGGGTGAAGACGTCCTCGTCAGACGTCACATCGCAGACCGCGGGTGTGATTTCGTCATGCGACGCCGCGGCTCGAATGAGCCGGTCATGTGAGCGGCCGGTAGTGACGACGCGCGAACCGCGCCCGGCGAACGCCTTTGCCATCGCAAGCCCAATCCCCGAGCTTCCACCAGTAATCACAACGAGCTTTCCCGCAAGATCCAACATTCTTCTCCCAATTCTCGATGCATTGCATTTTGCAATGTACCTAGGTGTGTTGTATAATGCAATGGATTATTTCACTACACTGATCCAATGAGACGTTCAGAGTGTCCGATCGCAGCCGCCCTCGACATCCTCGGGGACCGCTGGACCCTGCTGGTGTTACGCGACGTCCTGCTGAGCCATCAGTACGCGTCGTCAGAGATCGCCAAGGCCGAGGGCATCGCAACCAACATCCGCAACGACCGGCTCGAGCGTCTTCAAGAAGCCGGTTTGCTGGAGCGTCATGTCGATCCGAGTGATGGCCGTCGTCGAAACTATCTGCCGACCGAGCGAGCGATGGCTCTCGTACCGGTACTCGTCGATCTGATCGACTGGGGCGAGGCGAACACCGGCGCCGACGTACCGCCGGAGGTCATGAAGGTCGTGCGCGGCGTCCGAGCAAATCGAGAGATGGTGATCGAAGAGATCATCACCGGTGTCCGCAAAAGTGTCGCCACTCACAAATCGTGACAAACTCGCTAATGGCCATGACACCTAAAACTTGGGGTGAGCTGATTGGTCGGAAAGGGTGTCAGGAACCAGAAATGCGAAGCACCCTACGGAAACGGTGTCAGGAACCAAAAACCAAATGGCCCGTAGGGTGCTTCGCATTTCTGGTTCCTGACACCCTTTCCGACCAATCAGCTCACCCCAAGTTTTAGGTGTCATGGCCATTAGCGAGTTTGTCACGATTTGTGAGTGGCGACACTTTTGCGGACACC
>JBCBLJ010000804.1:0-3843 GCA_038520195.1 Planctomycetota bacterium | reverse complement strand
GGCGGCATTCAAACGCTCTTCGCAGCGTCCGATGATGATGACTTGATAGTCTGCTTCGAGAAAAGTCTTGGCCAACACCAGCCCCAAGCCCGCCGATCCGCCAGTGATGAGGGCGACGTTTCGATTGTTTTGGTCTTCCGAATCGGTCAAGGCAGCGGGCGAGGAAAGAGAAGAGAAGGGCGGGGCAGGGAAGTCCTGGGAATTGCTCCGCATTTTATGCTCGTTGCCCGCAGGATTGCTATGCGTCTGGATTCTCCGGATGCAGATGTTTCTTTCCAGATTCTCGCCCGCAAGCTAAAACGACGACTCAATCTCGGAGAGTTCACCCGCGCAGGTATGCCATGTCCCGTTCAATGCTCGATCAATCACGTACAAAAATCGTCGCGACAGTGGGGCCGGCTTGTGATTCCGCCGAGAAGCTCGCCGACCTCATTCGTGCGGGCGTGGATGTTTTTCGCGTCAACACGGCACACGGGAAGATACCGGACCATGAAAAAAAGTTGAACGCGATCTCCGAAGCGTCGCAAATCACCAAAACGCCCGTCGGCGTGCTGTTGGATTTGGCGGGGCCCAAAATTCGGCTCGGGGAGCTGAAGGTGGAACCGCTCCAGTTGGACGTCGGCGCGACGCTGACATTTATTCGTGAGGGCGAGCCAACGAGACCGAATGAGGTGACCAGCACCTACGCGAAGCTGATCGATGAGCTCAATGTCGGTGACCGAGTCATGCTTGCTGATGGCCTGGTATCCTTGACCGTCGAATCGGTTTCACCTTCGCAAGCGGTGTGCAGGGTAACCGCGGCGGGAAGCGTTCGCAGCCGGCAAGGTATCAATCTGCCAGGCGTCAAACTATCGGTCGCCGCGATGCAAAAGAGTGACATCGAGAATGCGATGTGGGCCGCCGAACAGCCGATCGACTTTATTAGTCTTTCTTTCGTTCGGTCGGCCGAAGACGTTCAGACACTAAAGAACGTTCTGACGGCGAACGAATCCGACGCATTGGTGATTGCAAAGATTGAAAAGCCCGAAGCGCTCGAGAATCTCGAGTCCATTGTGGACGCCGCGGACGGCATCATGGTGGCGCGAGGTGACTTGGGAGTTGAAATCGACGTCGCCGAAACACCGTTGGCCCAGAAACGGATCATTCGCGTGTGCCGTGAAAAACTGAAGCCGGTGATCGTCGCGACCCAAATGCTCGAATCAATGCACCACAGCTCGAGACCGACTCGCGCCGAGGCCACCGATGTCGCCAATGCGATTTTGGATGGTGCGGACGCTTGCATGCTGTCAGGCGAGACGGCGGTTGGCAATCACCCCGTGAAGGCCGTCGAGACGATGGATCGCATCATGCAGTGCACCGAGCAAGCTTTGATTCATGATCAAAACCAGCGGCACGAGAACAACCGCGTCCACCCGATCACGACCGCGGTCACTCATGCCGCCACCGACATTGCGGAGTCCATTCACGCCAAATTGATCGTGATCGCGACCCGCAGCGGAAACACCGCTTGGGTCAAGAGTAAGTCGCGATCGCTGATTCCCACGCTGGGCGCGAGCGATAACTCTGCAACCCTCCGCCGCATGAATCTCTTTTGGGGCATCAAGCCCGTCCCGGTCGAGCGGATGCAGCATCCGGCGACGATTCGCGGTGAAGTCTGTCGCTGGGGAAAGGAACAGGGCGTGCTCAAGCCCGGTGATCGCATCGTGTTCGTCAGCGGCAGCGGGATGGTCGAACGCGCACACAATTCGGTGGTTGTTCACACCGTCGAATAACAAGCCACACTTGCCGGCGCGCCGGTCAAACGCTCGTGCCGGCCACAGCGTTGAGTCACCGGCGTCTATCGCGTCACCAGTCTTGGATGAGGATTCCGTCCGATCGGTGACCGAGCTGTGAGTAAAGCTGAGGGTCGATGCTTTGGGTAAGGAAGATCACCGAACCATCAGCGAAGGCAAAGTTTCCGCCACCCTGGTGATAGCTGCTGAAGCCGCCAACATCGAGTGCTTTGCGGGCATCGTTGTTCTGTCGATCCCACGGCGGAGCATCGGCGAATGTCCCCGTGTTCCGAAGTGTCGCTCGCGTTCCGCTGACCCAGCCGAATTCGTCGGCATCGCCAAGATGCTCGCCGACCAAAATGGTCTGTGTCGTACCGTCACTGATGTCGCGAAATCCGATCCGACTATTCCGGAAGAAGATTCCGTTCTCGTCTGAATCGATCGGCGATTCGCTGTCGTTGTAGCAACCGGCGTAGTCGGACAGGCCAACATGAAAGCCTTTTGCGTCCAGCTTGCTGCCGACGAACGGGTTCGAAGGGCACCGAAACGGCGGGACTTGGGTGTGACGAACCGGCTCGTTGGCGGCGCTGTAAACGCTTTGGGAAAAGTCGAAGGACTCATACGCGTTGTGCTGCTCGATGTAAGGCAAGATATGGAGCATCCAGCCGATGTGCTGTCCCGCATTCTCTTTGTTTTGAATCGGGCCTTGTGGGTCGGTCACTCCCGGCGGGAGCTTTTCAAAGTTGAAAGCGTAGTGATGGCTTCCAAGTGAGACTTGAACCAGATTGTTGGAACAGGACATGCGCCGCGCCGCTTCGCGCGCCGCTTGGACAGCCGGCAAAAGAAGTCCGACCAGGATGCCGATGATCGCGATCACGACCAACAGCTCAACAAGAGTAAAGGCGTTACGTTTCATCTCACTGACCAAAGGAGTACTGATGGGATTGTGTGGTGGTGTGGGGATCAATGCCGATCTTGGCGCTAACTCGAATCCGGTTCCCTTCGCATTCGATCTCGACCGATGCGGGGACTTGGTTGTCGGCGGACCCGAAGCGAGGGTTCCATGTTTCGCCCTCGTACCCTGCGTCGCGTTTCTTCTGCAGCGTGGCGCGCAGAATGCCCGCGTCGAGCAGACGGGTGGTCTGACTGAGTTGGTGTCGGTGTTTTGTTTCGCGCCGCCCGGCCAATGAATCGCGGACCAGCAACGCGAGCAGCAGCGAGACGACCGCGAGGCAGGCGAGGACACCGACCATGATGGTGCCGCGACGTTTTGGTTGAATGGTCCGGGTCACTCGATTTCTCCGCTTTCGTGCTTCAGGCGAAGACCCACGGACGCCCGCACGACCCGCCAAATCGGAGTGGATTCGGAGTCGGGCAAGACTTTGCTGACGGCGAGTTCGACTTGATCGCCCGGCGATAACCGCCGGAGCTCGACCTTGTAGGCACGCTTCCAGCGGTACGCTTCACGGTGGGTCACTTCGCCGGCCCGAAGTTCTGAACGTTTGATCGTTCGCGGTTGAATCTGATAAGTGATTTCCGCGCCATCCTTCGTCGATAGCGTCAGCCGATCGTCGGCGATGTTGACGTCCGACGCGCCGTGGATGTCGAACGCGAGATCCTTTTGAAGACGGAAAAAACTCTGATCGTCCTGACGACGAGCGCGTCCAATGTCGGACCATTGGAAGGCTTGGGTGACCAATCCGGTGGCGGCAAAGAAAACGGTACTCCCAAGAGTCATCGCGAGCGTTAGCTCACGGAGTGTGTATCCGGACCGTTTTGGTGCTTGGCTCATTCGGCTGCCTCGGTCGGTTCTTCGTCGGGCTCGGGCAGAGGCGCGATCCAGGCGGTCAGCGTGATCGGAGGTGGATCGCCGACGCGGTCCCAGTCCATCGACAATTCGATTCGTTTGCCGTCGGTGTCCGAAAAAAGAGCTGCGTCGAGTGTCGCGCCATCCAGGATCGCGGCCACCGAGGAGGAAACCTTGAGCGAATCGATCGCCTCGTCGCGCTCAGCGCTGGGGAGCATCAGCAGCCGATCCATTTGGCCATTGAGTTCATCGGTTGCGAGCTGG
>JBCBLJ010000594.1:0-5381 GCA_038520195.1 Planctomycetota bacterium | reverse complement strand
TCTTTGATTCACTTTCCGACATCACGACCATCTGCCGCGGGCCGAAGCCCGTCGCAGCCCTCCGCGAAGTCGGAATTCAGCCGACGCACAAAATCGGCGAACCCAACACCTGGCGAGAAATCCTTCAGTACATCGACGACCACCAAATCAGCATCGCCAACCAAGAAATCGGGCTGCAGGAGTATGGCGTCTCCAATGCGTCGCTGGTCGCGGGACTCGAAGCCCGAGGCGCTTCGGTAGCGACGGTGCGAGTCTATGGCTGGGAACTCCCCGAAGACACTGAACCATTACAAGCCAACGTGCACGCGCTTGCCGCCGGGGAGCGCGACATGCTGCTGCTCACGAGTGCACATCAGATTGTCAATATGATGCGGATGGCCGAGCAACTCGGCGTGACCAAGCAGTTGCGAGACGGTCTAAGCAAGACCGCGATCGCGTCGATCGGCCCCACGACGACACAGATGCTTTCGGAGTGCGAACTTCGCGCCGACATGGAACCTTCTCATCCCAAAATGGGTCACCTCGTGGTCGAGTCAGCGCAGCGGAGCGCGGAACTGGTCGCCACCAAACAGCGGCTCCGACACACCGATGCCGCCATTCGGCAATCGATTGAACTTGTCAGCAAGATGGATGTGCCCTCCGACAAGCATCCCTCGCACGACAGCTTGTTTCTTCGTGCATGCCGCGGCGAGCCCACCGAGCGGACGCCCGTTTGGCTGATGCGTCAAGCCGGACGCTATATGCAAGAGTACCGCGAGGTTCGGGCGAAGCAGTCTTTCTTAGAACTGTGCTACAACCCTCGGCTTTGCAGCGAAGTGATGTGCACGGCGGTCGCGCGGCTAGGCGTCGACGCCGCGATCATCTTTTCGGATTTGCTGCCGCTGCTCGAGCCGCTCGGCTTTGATCTCGAGTTCGTGGCGGGCGACGGCCCGGTCATTCATAACCCGATCCGAGAAGCGTCGGACCTGTCGCGGCTCAAGGGTCTCGACGACCCTCAGAGTCTTGGGTTTGTCTACGAAACGGTTTCGCAAACCCGCAAAGACTTGCCTTCGGGGATTCCTTTGATCGGATTCTCCGGCTCTCCCTTTACCTTGGCGAGTTACGCGATCGAGGGTGGCGGTAGCAAGGTTTACACGCACACCAAGCGTCTGATGTACGCCGATGAGGGCGCTTGGAATGCATTGATGGGAACTTTGACCGAAGCGGTCACGGTTTACCTGAATCATCAAATCGCAGCCGGTGCGCAGTGTGTTCAGTTGTTCGACAGCTGGGCGGGTTGTTTGTCTCCGAGCGAATACCGCGAATTCGTGCTGCCGTGGATGCACCGAATTATCACCGGGATCGCGCCCGAAGTCCCCGTGATTAACTTCGCGACCGGCAACCCGGAGTTGTTACCACTCCTTCGCGTTGATACGAGAACGGTGGTGGGGGTGGATTGGCGTGTCCCGTTGGCGACGGCTTGGAAGCGGTTGGGTGACGACGTGAGTGTTCAAGGCAACTTGGATCCCGCCGTTTTATTGGCACAGCCCGAAGTGATCCGGAGCAGAGTGGCCGACTTGCTCGAGAGTGTGTCGGGCCGCAACGGTCACATCTTCAACCTGGGTCATGGAGTGCTCAAAGAGACGCCGGTCGAAAACGCCATCGCGCTGGTCGACTGCGTGAAAGAACTCAGCACCCGCTAGCGCTGGCATTGGTGTGGCCGGCGATCTCCACCATCGACTGCAATCCGCCTCTCGCCGATCTTCGTCGAACTCCACGGTTGCGGCCAAAAAGGGTTTAACAACCTGGCCAAAGCCTTCGACCAATCCCGACGAAGCCTCAAGCTGACCAGCAAGCCGTTAGTCACTGCCAGTCGCGGGAGTCCTCCGCCACTCAACACGTCCGTCGGCTGGTCGACGCACGGTCGCCGAAAGGTAATGCGTCGCTAATCCCAAGATGGCTACCGTGAACGCTGACGTCAGCCCTGCAAATCACCGGCGAACCAAAGAGCCGATCAGCGTGTCACATCCCGGGGATGTGTGGCCAACACCGGCCTTGCAAAACCCATGCCATCCGCTAGAATTCCCAGCTCGAGCAACGCACCCCTAGCTCAACTGGATAGAGCATCGGTCTACGGAACCGAAGGTTAGAGGTTCGAATCCTCTGGGGTGTACTAGACTTAGGTAAGAACGTTCGGTTGCTCATCCACCAAAGATCCACCACTCGCTTCAAAAAGCTGCTTCAGCTTCACAGCAAGTGCGTCTTCCGATGAGTCAGAGTAGTACCTCATCACCGTCTCGAAACTCGCGTGACGCATCATTGTTTGAGCGTCACGAATGTTGACATGGTCGAGCAAACGTCCGACGCAGATCGTGAGCCGAAGCGCACTTCATGGCTCCCATCTTCCCACCTTCGATCTTGACAACGATTTTCGCCGCGCGTCCAGCGTCCGCGATAACTCGGCGAAGGCGATCACTTGTCTTTTGAGGCCCCTGAACTCCAGTCATTCGACACACAAACCTTCTTCCGCAGCGATGCTGCGAAGGTACTTTGCGGCCATCGGCGTGAGAGGGATCTCCTCCTCCTCTCCCGACTTTTGCTCAGAGCTAAAGCGAGCATAGGCAAGCGTCCGTCGAGGTTGATCGGTTAGTGGAATCCTGGACAGGGATCCCAACGGAACCCATGCATGTCGTCCGATCGCATGCCCGTCAGTCTGCAAACATGAATGGCTCGAATCGCGAGCTCCGCCGACTCCTCGATCTTGCGCACACGCTGCAAGGCTGGCGTGAGGTCGGGGCGCACGACCGGGTTCTCCTTCACTGCGCTGACCATACGTTCGACTTCCTCGAGCACAAATGCGCGGCCTTTCGCCTTCGATTTGCCCTTGCGGTCCCCCCTTGCGAACTCGCGCGGTCGATGGAGACGGGGCAGGAGATGATTGTCCGCTCCCCAGTTAAGCACCGACCACAACGCGCCCATGTTCGTGCGGATCGTCATCGGTTTGAGTCCCTCATCCTCCATTCGCTCCTTGACGGACAAGACAGTCTCCTCGTTGATCGCAGAACACTCCATGTTCTCGTCGCCAAACGACGCCAACTGCTCTCGGAATCGACGGACCATCGTCTTGGGCTTTCCTTGGCCCTTCGGTGTCATCCCTCGAAGGAACGACGAAAGGAAGCGCTCCTCAAAGTCAGCCCAGCGTCTTGCGGCGCCGGGCCTGTTGAGCCTCTCTTCAAGCTCAGTGCGAGCTTTGTCGATGAGATTCCGCGTTCGTCGACCTTCGTAAGTCAATTGACGGGGCGCGTTTTCGTAGTCCGTCCATTTGAACAGCACCCCATCACGAGCAGACTCAACCACACGGACTCGTATCGTCCTCATCCAATTCATCCTCGTCGTTCAAAGTGGTCCTGCCAAGGAGTTCGAGACGAATCCACGGCTTTCGTTTGCATTTCCTTGAAAAAGTCGACGGGCTTCACGAAATAGTGAACTGGTATCGATGTTTGCCCAGCTCCTTGTTCATTGTATCGGGACTGACCGCGTCCCAAGTTTCCCGCGTTCTTCGCGAAGCATTTCCCGAGGGGCGCCGCCACGTGGTTGTCGATGTGGCACAGGACCGAAATGGTTGGCTGCCCAAAGATGCTTGGTGCATGATGAAGAGGCCGACGAAGGCGCAATCCGCTAGTGCTGCTAACGAAAGCTGGGGCTCAGTCCGATCTTTTCGATGCTCTTCGGTCTCGTCATGTTTGGGCTGGCCTTGTAGTCCGCCCACGCAAAAGGACCTCTAAAGCAGACTGCCGCCGCCAGCCCCCGCAGGGATGCGGTTCGCAACGTCATATTCTACGCTCTACTGCACGCGGCCTTCCTGTTGGGGCAACTTCGCTGAACGCTCAAGCCCTTCCAGTGTGCGCTTGATAAGTTGCCTCATCGCACCCGCTTGTTCGCCAGCTAATCCCTCGGGCATGTTGTCCAGTAACGACAATGCAGTCGTGAGGTGGTGTGTCGCGGATTGGTCGCCCTCAGATGCAAGAATTCCGCCCAGTAAGAAGTGCGCCTGGAAGTAGTTGTGGGACCTTGCGGTTTCAGTCGAGGTCTCAAAGCGGTCAATTGCGCGGCGCAATAGGAGCTGTTCTTTCTCCTTGTTGCCGCCAAGTAGTCGATACTTGAATGCGAGGTGAAAGAAAAAGTCGCCACTTGATGGGTAGCAAGGCTCGCACTCATCAAGGTGTGGTTGGAACTTACGCAAATTCTCCTCGGCCTCATCAATCGCTTTATCAACGCTCAGTCCTGGCTCGATCAGTCGGTGGGATAGGACCTCAAAAGCAGACTCCGCAGCCATAGACCGCATCTGTGGTGACTCGTTCTCGTCGTCAGTCACATTCTCAAATTGCGCGAGTGCTAATCCAAAATAGCGATCCCGCTCATCTCGCTCGGACTTCGGATCGTCACACGCTAGGGCATACATCGTTGACCAATACACTCCACTTTTGAGACGATTCCTTGAGGCAGTAAATGCTCGAACTTCTTCTTCCATCGATAGAAGGTTGGTTCGCTGACTCCCATCTTTCGGCAGAGTTCAGTGACGGGCGTGCCCGTCTCGGCTTGATTCAAAGCAAACGCGATCTGCTCGTTGGTGAATCGAGACTTCTTCTGGCCATTTTCTCCTTGGAATGACGACCAGATTCTATCCGATTTCTCACGCTCAAAATGAATCAGTTTTCTGGGCGCAGGTCACCATGGTTGGACAAATACGCTCAATCAATCCAGGACTGCTGCGCGCCACGGTCGTTGGTACCGAGATGACTACTTTGGACACGAGTTTCGGCGCGTCCCGAGTGTGTCGCCCAGAGTTTCAGGAATGCACCAACGAGAGACCAGACGGACCGAGCTGGTCGGAACGGTCCTTGTCGACACGGGTCTTTGCATGCCAACACCATCCCGCAAGTGTCCCGAAGTGTGTGTAGCTGATTGTATTTGCTATTCACGAAAGTACAGCGGCGTCGAAAAATCCGAGTCTGGAATAGGCGTTACAACCCCGAGCGTGCTTTCCTTGAATAGGGATGCATCAACGTCCTGCCCATGCCTCCACTGAACTGTAGCTTGCAACTCTGAAGACAACCCGCCATAGGTATCCACGCCAAAAATGTGCGCTGGTAGTCTGTGACCCTCTGCACCTACACTTGCCCATTCTGAGCGTGTTACCGATCGAAGCTTTTCAACGACTTCGCCACCGCTTTCTGTACTTGTGAAATCTGCAACTTGAACCGGAAGCTCGTCTTTAAACGTGGCAACCTGGTATGAGTCGCCCGCGTTCTTGAATCTTAACAACACGTGGGTGTACGCACCGCGCTTGATAACTGACTTAATCGCGAACTTTCGGAAGTTATGTCTTAGACATAACTTCC
>JBCBLJ010000173.1:0-12001 GCA_038520195.1 Planctomycetota bacterium | reverse complement strand
TGTTTCATTTTCTGCTGGTCGCGACGATTCAGAGTGTCATTCTCTCCGTCACCTTCGGAGGCGTTGGCTCAACCCACCTCAGGCAGCGTCCCGTGGAGTTGCAAACTGTCGGACGCGAACAAGGGGGCGGTGGGGAATAGTGCGGAGGACGCGTCGGGTCCATTCGGCGATTTGGAGTGAGTCCCTTCCGTTCTGCTTTCGTTCGCGGACGCTACGCAGTTCGCGGATGGGTGCAAGAGCGAACGAATCAACGAACTTCGCTTTGACATCCACGAGAACCTTGCCATCGGGCATTACCCCATGGCATTCGTAGGCAATAATAGGGACTCGGTCCGAACCCCTTTTGCAACCTCAGCTCATGTTCATGCTTCGGGTATCTTGCCTTACTCTTTTCCTGATTTCGCCTGCCGTTTGGACAATGGCGCAGGATGCGAAACGGGTCTCGCCGTCGTTCAGGGAAGTCATTCGGCCAATCCTTTCGAATCGGTGTTTCGCTTGCCATGGACCGGATGCCGAATCGCGGGCCGCTGATTTGAGGCTGGATGAACCGGACGGTCCCTCCGGTGCCCATGCATGGGCCATCGTTCCGGGGTCTGCGGATGAGAGCGAAGTTTGGACACGCATCTCGAGTCAAGACGATGATCAGGTGATGCCCCCACCCGACTCTCACCTTGAACGGCTTTCGCCGGAAGAACAGCAGCTGGTGCGGGACTGGATCGACGCCGGCGCGGTGTATGAAAAGCATTGGGCGTTCACTTCTCTCCAACGTCCGGTGGCGAAAGACGACCCGACGGACTTGTCAAATGAAAACCCGATCGACCAGCTAGTACGCGATCAACTGGAGGAACAGGGACTCACCGCGGCGCCGCAGGCCGATGTTCGAACGCTGATCCGGCGTGTCACGCTCGACTTGACGGGCCTCCCACCGACCCGGGATGAAATCCAAGACTTTGTCGATCAATTCAAATCTTCACCGGAGACCGCGTGGGAACAGCTTGTTGACAGGTTGCTCGCGAAGCCCCAATACGGCGAGCATCAGGCGCGATACTGGTTGGACTTGGTACGGTTCGCCGACACCAACGGGATGCACAAAGACTTTTACCGCAACCACGTCGCTTACCGCGATTGGGTCATCCGTGCATTCAATGAAAATCTGGGGTACGACGATTTTTTGACCTGGCAACTCGCCGGTGACCTGTTCGCGAACCCCAAAAAGGATCAGTTGATCGCATCGGGGTTTCATCGGTTGCATTTGATTATCGACCGAGGGACGGCACTTCCGGAAGAAAGCCACGTCAAGAATGTGCTCGACCGTGTTTCCTCCGTCGGCACTGCGTTTCTGGGGCTGACGGTTCAATGCGCGCAGTGCCACGATCACAAGTACGATCCGATTTCGCAACGCGAGTTTTATTCGCTCTACGCGTTTTTCAACAACCTCGACGCGGCACCCGAGACCGCTGGTCGCCCCGTGGACGGTTTACAAGAACCGGTCGTCCGTTGGCCAACTCCTGAGCAATCGGCATCCTTAAAAGTGCTGGGCATCGAGCGCAAGTTTCTGAGCGCCGAATCCAAGCAGTTGGCCCAGGAACTAAAAGATGCGCAGGGACAGGCGACGCCACCGAGCGTGTTGATCCAAGCCTTGGACGCCCGGATCGCCGAACTCGGTCGCCGGGCGACCGCTGCAAACACCCGCTGGCGGAGACTCAACAGCTCCGTCGAATCCGCCATGGTGATGCGTGAACGCGACGATCCGCGCCCGACGCATGTGTTGGTTCGCGGACAATACGACGCGCCGGGCGCACTTGTGGAACGTGGCACGCCGACATTTCTGCCGGAGTTAAAACGCGATTCCGACGTCGCTTCGCGGATGGACTTGGCGGAGTGGTTTGTTGCCTCAGAGAATCCGCTCACCGCGCGTGTTGCCGTGAATCGTTTTTGGCAATCGCTCTTTGGCGTCGGTTTGGTCAAAACCTCGGAGGACTTTGGAAGCCAGGGAACGCCTCCGAGTCACCCAAGACTCTTGGATGAGCTCGCTTTGGGGTTCGTCGAATCCGGCTGGGATGTCAAAGCCCTGCTGAAACGGATCGTGATGTCTCAGACATACCGACAAGCGTCTCGAGTGCCGGCGGAGCAGTTCCGGGTGGACCCCGAGAATCGCTTGCTCGGCCGTGGACCGAGATACCGTTTGGACGCGGAGGTGATCCGTGACCAGATATTGGCGACCAGTGGGCTACTTTCGCCTCGCATGTTCGGGCCCAGCGTCAAGCCGCCTCAGCCCGATGGGCTGTGGTTCTCGGTCTCAATGATCGGCGAGCGTTTCCGCCCCGACGATGGAGAAGCGACGCGGCGGCGCAGTCTCTACACCTTTTGGAAGCGCGCGCTACCGCCGCCGCAAATGACCATCTTGAACGCACCGCTTCGAGATTCCTGCATCGCGCGACGCGAACGAACCAACACAGCCACTCAGGCGTTATTGCTACTGAACGAGAAGGAATACCTCAAAGCCGCGCGTCAATTGGCTCATCACGCGCTTTCGGTGCCCACCGACCAACGTCTGCGATACGTTTGGGAGACGGTGACATCGCGGATTCCCGACGCGATGGAAGAGCAGTTGCTGGGCGAATTGCTGGAGGAGATGCGAACGAAATACTCGTCCGACGCCGAACTGGCGTCGGCGCTCTGCGAAGGTGTCGACTGCGAGTCTGCGGCGGACCGCGCCGAGTTGGCCGCGTGGACCATCGTTTGCAGCACGGTTTACAACTTGGACATCACAAAGACAAAAGATTGAGCGATGCACCCCTCTGATCTTGAGATCGATTTGCAACGGCGAAGGTTTCTGACCCACTCGGGCATGGGATTAGGCGCGAGCGCACTGGGAAGTCTCGTGCTGGCACCTCGCGCCGCGGCCGCAGGCGACAACGACGAACCCGCTCCCATTCCAAATGCACTCATCCCAAATGGGTGCCACCACGTTCCACGAGCGAAGCGGGTCATCTTTTTGTTCATGGCCGGCGCGCCAAGTCAGGTCGACTTGTTTGACCACAAACCGGAGCTCGCGAAACAACACGGCAAGCCTTTGCCCGCATCGGTAAGCAATGGTCAACGTGTGACGGCGATGACACGCGGCAAAGAACAAACAGTCGTGTCTGGCCGGTTTCAATTTCGGCCGGCGGGCGAAAGCGGCTTGATGATCAGTGAACTACTCCCGCGGATGGCCACGCAGGTGGACAAGTTATGCATCATCGACTCGATGCACACCGAGGCCATCAACCATGATCCGGGGAAGACCTTTTTTAGCACGGGCTCGGAGATCGCCGGCAAACCCAGCCTTGGCGCTTGGCTCAGCTACGGGCTGGGGTCACTCAATCGTGACCTGCCCGACTACATCGTGATGCCATCGGCGTATTGGGGCGGAAAGGTCAACGTTCAGGCGCTCTACGCACGACTCTGGGGCAGCGGTTTTCTGCCCTCAAATCATCAGGGAACGAGCTTTCAAACCTCCGGCGATCCGGTTCTGTTCCTGTCCAATCCGCAGGGCATCGACACCACCGTGCGTCGCAAAATGTTGGATTCGCTGGGTGATCTTCACCGAAAGCACTTCGCCGAAATCGGCGATCCCGAGATCCAAACAACCATCGCTCAGCAGGAAATGGCGTTTCGGATGCAGACGTCGGTTCCACAGTTGACCGACATTTCCGATGAATCACGTGAGACGCTCGAGATGTACGGCCCGGAGGTCGATCAGCCGGGTAGCTACGCAAGGAACTGCTTGTTGGCCCGTCGGATGGCGGAACGTGACGTGCGGTTTATTCAGCTCTTTCATCGCGGATGGGATCACCACACCAACCTAGCGAGCAACCTCAAGGCTCAGTGCCAAGATGTGGACCAGCCGACCGCGGCGTTGTTGCAGGACCTCGATCAACGTGGACTTCTTAAGGACACCCTCGTCGTCATGGCCGGCGAATTTGGACGCACCGTCTACAGCCAAGGCAGCCTCGACAAAGATCGTTTCGGTCGCGACCACCATCCCCGCTGTTTCAGCGCGGTCTTGGCCGGTGGTGGCATTCAAGGCGGCCTTCGCTACGGTCTCACCGACGACTTCTGCTACAACGTGGTCGAAAATCCGGTCCACGTCCGGGATCTCCATGCCACGATTCTGCACTTATTGGGAGTGGACCATGAGCGGTTGACGTTCCCCTTTCAGGGGCTTGAGCAACGTCTGACAGGCGTGGAGGAGGCTCGGGTCGTCGACGAGGTGATCGCTTAAGCTAGGTGGACCGTTGTCGGATGACCGAAATCGAGTGGTTTTTCAGCCGATTCGTGCGTAACGTTGGTTGGTTCCCTTCGCTTGAGCCATTGTTAACGATCCCACTCACCGCGGAAAACTCAATGCAATTCAATCGAAAACTCGTTTTGGCCGCCGCTTTTGCAGTCGGTTGCCTTTTCATCCAAGCCGACGACGCGGAAGCCGGACGGTTTTGGAAAGTACGTCGAAGCCAACCACAACGAACGGTCCAGCACTACTCGTACACAAATCGCACCCGGTCAACCACTCACCGGACTTGGACGCAAGGAAACTGGCCGCCCAAGCCACCTGGGCGCAATAGTTGGCCCGGCGCGATCGGTGCCCCCAGCCATCGCTACCAGTTTTTTCAGAACGTCAACGGCTACTGGTACTAAGAGACCATTGCCAGACGGAAGTTTCGCCACCGATGCGAAAAAAATAATCGCCGCGCGACAATGGTCGCGCGGCGATGCGATGCAGGACAGAATTGTCCAAACATCAGATGATGGATCAATTGGGGATGGCGACAATCGTGACCATTCCGATTCCATTTTCGTATTCGTTGAAGTCAAGGCCGTCGACGTCGATGACCTTCGATTCAAGCTCTTCGACCCGGTCTTCCAGGGCTGAGATCAACCGCGCGGTTCGCGCTCGTGCCGAACGACTGCGGAGGAAGCTCGACAGACGCTCCAGCTTTTTGATCTTCAGGTTCAGGATTCGGATCGCGCGTTCGACGCCCCGCGGTGCAAGCTGGAAATCGGCAAACGCTTCGCCGGTGACGTTCGTGATTGGCTCCTCGGTGGTCGTTCCCACATTCGGTCTACTTTGACCGGCGGGTAGGTTACGTCCGGGAAAGAGGCCATTGCCTGCGGAGCCTTCGAAGTCTTCGTCCTCGGTTCCCGCATCATTGACGCCACCTTCGGGCGTACCGATGAAGAAGGAAATCGTGCCGCCATCGGTCAGGATACCGCTCAAGTCGCGTGCGACCGGGTTCCCGTTGGCGACGAAAAAATCATTGGTCGGAAGCACCATGGCCGCATAGGAGAAGAAGTCGTTTGTACCGTCAACCTGGACGTTGAACTCCGCCATCGCCGAGTCGCCGGGCAGCAATGGCGAGCTGCCGAGCGTTGCGTCCTGACGGAACAAGTCCGAGAGATCGCCGGTTCGCACAAGTGCACTGACCGGAGCGGGGCCCGAATTGTCGATGAACGTGTAGCCGCCGAGATTCGGATCGAAGTCATTGAACTGGGCCGAAAGTAGGGCGTTATTGCCATCTTCGGCCACTCGTTCGAGCGCCTCGAGCGCTGGCAAGCCACCGTTGTAGCTGTCAAAGTTTCCGTTGTGAAAGCCGACCCAAACGGGCGTCAACGCGACGCCACCTTCGGGTGCGATGTTATCGATCATCACCATGACCGACGTGGTTGGGACGCTTTCTTGCGCATTGGATTTTGTCGTGCACAGAGCCGCGATCATGCAGAGACTCAAGGCCAGAAAACGGCGAATCACAGTAGGGAGTCCTCGCTGGGAAAAGGTTGTCGTAACGTCGACATTCGACGTTTACAGCCACTTAGTCGCCGCACGTCTTCCCAATTCACAACGAAGAAAAAACTTTTCTGAATGACGTCTCCGGGTCCAAAAGATCCGGCAAAAGCACGTTCGAGGCCGCGTTTTTTTCGCAACCAACCGCGTCGAACGAAGCGTGCCGATGCCGGTACAGGCATCGTTAACGAGATTGGGTCGTGGCAAATCAGCAAGTCATGGACACGCGCTTTCGTTGGATCACGTCCGAATCGACTCGGAGGCCGTCAACTGGCAGATCCAGGACGAGTTGTTCACAATATCGATCGTGTCGCAAAAAGATCGTAGCGACAATTCCCGACCCGAAATGAATCGCGGCTGCGGTCCCCTGGAAAGACTTGATGGAAGACGAAAACGCAGAGCATCCGACCAAGAATGCCGGCAACAAGTTGGTTTCGGCATTCGCATGGTTGGTCATTCTGTCCGTGGTGGGGTTGATCATTTCCCTGCAGATGAGGCGACGCGCCGAACCGCAAAAGACGGGCTCCGACTCCGTCGAGTACGTCATGCTCGAGGTCCAATCGAAGTACAGTGTCGGCGTCGGGAGTTTATTCGGCGAAGCAGCGATGGGCCCGCTGAAAGAGCAGGTGAAGGATTGGCCGACCGACACGGACGGCGAAGGGGTTCGCGCCGCCATCGTGATCGGTGAACTCATCGGTGCCGAAGAGGCTCTCGAGCGGCTGGCCGAGATTGAATCGAAGGCAAATGAAACCAGCGACACGGCGACTGATCCATCGAGCCAAGTGTCAGACGATGTCCTTTCCTCGCTCCGCGACGCGTACCAGGATTTTTCCGAGGGTGAATTTGCGGCACCCTCCGTGAGTCCCGAGCAGCGTGAGTCGATCCTCGAAGAACTGGGATGGTTTGGAGAACTGGCACTGGTGCCTGAGGGCAGCGGCGACCCGGCCCGCGAGCGCGTTCTCGGTTCCGCAAAGCGGATCGTTATTGCGATTCTTTCGGTCGCGGTCGGATGGTGTGGCCTCGGCTTTCTGGGCCTCTGCGTCCTGATCTTTACGGTACTGCGTCTGATCCTCCGCAAGGAAAAGCGTTTCGACAGTCGTCCGCGGCATGGCAAAGTCTATGTCGAGTCGTTCGCGATCTGGATCGTCTCTTTCGTGCTCCTCGGTTTTCTTGCGGGCGTTGTGTTTCCTCCCCAATTTGGCATGTTGGGTTCGTTGATGGTGATGGGTTTGAGCCTGGGCGCCGTCGCTTGGCCGTGCTTTCGAGGAGTGACCTGGAAAGACCTGCGCACGGATCTTGGCTGGACGATGGGCAAAGGTCTCATTCGCGAGTCTTTGGCGGGCATCGGCAGCTACACGACCGCGCTGCCTTTGATCGTGACGGCCTATGTCGTCACCTGGCTGGCGTTGATGTTGTTCGGCATCGACCTCGAGTTCGATCAGTCGTCGGCGCATCCGATCGTCCAGCAACAGATTGGTGCCAGCGTGTGGACGGCCGTCCAGCTCTTCACGCTCGCATGTGTGATGGCACCGCTGTTGGAAGAGACCGTTTTCCGTGGACTGCTTTATCGCCACCTTCGTGAAGCCTCCTCACGGATTCCATTCGTTTTAAGTGTGCTGTTTAGCGCCCTGGTCAACGCTGCTCTCTTCGCGTTGATCCATCCGCAGGGCTTTGTCGCGTTGCCGGCGCTGGGCGCTATCGCGGTGGCCCTATCGCTGTCTCGCGAGTACCGAGACTCGTTGATCGCTCCGATACTTGGCCACGCGATTAACAACACCGTGACCCTCTGCCTCTTGTTCACGCTTTTCCAAAGCTAGCCACACGAAAGCCCGTGAGGGTCTTTTAGCCTCGGCGCGGTGGTCGTTCACGTTCACTGCGACCTTGGCTTTAGCCAGAGGCTCCTGTCGTTCTATCTTCACGACACTTCGCCGACGTGTTCGTTTCCTTCGACGCAGGGCGCAAAATTGATTTGCAGATCACCGTCTTCGTGCGTTACGTTCAACGTCTAGCGGCGGCGACTCTCTTTTCAGTACGAGCACCGAGGACACTCGCGATGCGTTCTTTCAGTCGGCTACTCTGTTTCTCATGCACGCTCTGTTTGTTCCTTGCCGTCGGCGAAGCCCACGCCAACGATGCGGCGTCGTTCGCCCGAGAGGCAATGCGGGCCGAAGTCGAAGGGGATACCGAACGAAGACGTGAACTGCTATCGCGTGCCTTGACCCAAGATGCCGACGCACGGTCCGCGCGATGGCAGATGGGGCATCTCCAACGCGACGGCCGGTGGTTGCCAATCAGCGACGCCGAAACTCTGAATACGGTGGACAAACACGCCGAGGCGTATGGCGAAATGAGGGACCGTTGCGGAAGCGGCCTCGCGGGGCAGGTCTTGCTCGCTCGTTGGTGCCGAAAGAACCAGCTCCATGACCGTGAGCGGATGCACTGGGAAGAGGTGCTGCGCAGAAACTCGAATCATCAAGAGGCTCGGACGCGTCTGCGTCTCCGTGAGTTTCGCGGCCAATTGATGACTTCCGAAGAGATCAAGGAATGGAAGCTTGCCCTCGCACGCTACGAGGTCGCCCAACGCAAATGGGATCCACAATTGAATCGCTTGCATCGGGAAATCAACGCGTCGGCGGTCAAGAAGGAATCCGAAGCCTGGGGCCAGCTGGCACAGATCAACGATTCGGAAGCAGTCCCTTCGCTCGAAAAGTTGACACAACGAGCGGCTCCGGTGATCCAATTGCTGACGATCGACACCATTGCTGAGATTCAAAGCAAACTCTCCGCGGACGCCTTGGTGCGTCTTTCGTTGGACTTGGACGACGACGTGTGTCGTGCGCAAGCGGCCGCCGGCCTACAGAATCACTCCTGGTATTCCTTCGTCCCACAGTACCTCGCGGCACTAGAAGCACCGATCGAATACGACTGGGCGATGTCGAGCTACGGTGACTTCGTCAGCAGCCATCTTCGTTTGCGTCAGGAACGGGCAAACGATGTGCTGAACGTCACGCACGCTCGAAAGGCAAGTATCACGATGCTCGGCGGGCCACGGCGACAGGATCTCCAGACTTATCGAGTCGTGGTGGCCCAAGAGGCACGTCGCCAAGAGCGTGAGATCGGAAACACGGTTCGACAGGTGGATCAAAACAATACCCGCGCCGCGAAGAAGAATCGTCGAGTCTACGCGGCACTTCGCGAATCCACCGAAATGCAAATCGATCCGCTACCACATTTGTGGTGGGACTGGTGGAAACAGCATAACGAATACGAGCTGGCTGCCAATAAGCGCGAGCGTCTTGTGACTTTCAACGAGACACGCCAGGAGACGATCCCCGCGCTTCCGCCACCGCCGGGATCCTATGAGTGTTTTCCGGCCGGAACGCCCGTACGAACCGAAATCGGGTTGCGGCCGATCGAAACGCTTCGCCGGGGAGATCGAGTGCTCTCGCAAAACGTCAAAACCGGTGAGCTGAGTTACAAGTTGGTTCTGCAGACCACCACACGAAAGCCAAGCCCCTGCGTCCGTATCAGTCTCGCGAAAGAGGAAGTCACTTCGACGCTCGGACACCCGTTCTGGGTCATTGGGAAAGGTTGGACGATGGCCAAAGACTTGCGTGCAGGTGATCGACTTCACACCGCCGCCGGGGGCATCGCGGTGAGGGCGGTCGAAGAGGAATCGGACGTGGAAGCTTACAACCTCGTAGTGGCCGATAACCACAACTACTTTGTCGGGACGACCGATCTGCTGGTCCACGACAACGAGCTTCCGGGACCGACGTTCAGCCCACTCCCGGGATGGTCCACCCACGTGGACTTGGAAGGAACCGAGTTGGTTCGCGTGACCCAATGACCTCTTGAGTCCGATGCGCCATTCGATTGGACGCTCCCTTTAGTCGCAATCGCTTTTGGCTCGGCGTGACGTGACCGCTAAACCACTGAAAAGAGCTGAGACAGGAAGCGTCTTTCGTTTGGTTCGATGCGGTTGGAGTGTTTGTTCAACAGTTCGATGGCGCGACCGAAGTCTCCAATGACACCCGACAACGACCAAAATGCGTCGCGGCAGTTGTCTCGGTGCGGATCCTCCAATGCCTCCACGAAGATGGATGCCACCGGATGCCGTGTTCTACCGGATGCCATGTTCTACGACGCCGATCGGTGACTGCCCCCCAGGACTGACCAGCGCAGCAAGCGATCGGACCATGCCGAGACCGATTTTTCGACGTAGCGTACAGGTAACTCCGTCCTCGATTGCCTCGCCGTTGTTTCAGCCCAATGAAATGTGATCATTGTCTCGGTTCACTCGTCGAAATCCCCAACCGCAGCTACTTCCGGTGTCGGGATTGCGGGACCTACGTTTTTGCGAGGACGCTCGATGACGCCGCAGAACCGATCGTGCCGAGTGGCGAACTGGTGGGCGTTTGTTGTCCAAAGTGCGAGTGTGGACTTCAATTCGCGGAGTTGCATCAGCGATGGCGAGTGTGTTTTTGTAACAACTGTCGTGGCTTTATCATCGAAAACGGCTCGCTCGGCGTGCTCGTCCATGAACTTCGTTCCGAGTACGAAGGCGACGACGCCACACCGATTCCGCTCAATCAGAAGGAACTGACCGAACAACGGGATTGTCCGGCTTGTCACCATCCCATGGATACTCACCCTTATCACGGGCCCGGGACGGCGGTCATCAACAGTTGTCGCGCGTGCAGAGTCACGTGGATGGACCACGGCGAAATCGCATCCATTATCGCCGCGCCTGGTCGTCGACATGCGAAAGGAACAACGCCCATTTGCCCCATCGGATCGGCGTTTTGAACTCCTGCGAGACTAACTACCCGCGGTGGGTCGCCCAAAGATGCTGAGGACGCTAGTTCAATTCGGACCACCGCCGTTCGGGGAGCTCGCTCGTCGTGTCCAGTTTCTCAAGTTCCGCCTGCGCTCGTAGTCGTTCGACGCCTTTCAGTCTATCGATCGCACGTTTGTACCAGTAGCGAGCGGAGGCCACCGCACCGCTGGTCAGGGGGCGATTGGGTTCCGCCGCCGCGAACTGAGACCACTGCTGAGCCAACGTTAGCATCTCTTCTGGGCTGTCGTTCATTGAAAGATCGCGTTCCGCCAGGTCTTTAAGATCCTGAATATCAGAAAGCGCGAGGTAGGGAAGGCCGTTCTTCCAGTCCCCACGAACAAAACAGAGGTAGGAGCCCCAGGTTGTGTTTGCTGCGGAGTTCTGCGGCTCTTTCAACAACCGAGTTCGGGCCGACACGGCGGCGCGGAAAGCAGGCAAGAGCCGGTCAACCTCGTTCGCTTTTTTCCGAAGCCGGCGCAAGGATGCTCCATCACGTGTCGACCACGCAATCGCAATCTCGTAGAAAGCAGATGCGTAAACAATCTCCTCGTTCGAAACCGATTCATCTCCGAGCCGTTCCG
The DNA here is from genome assembly GCA_038520195.1 of Planctomycetota bacterium. Lineage (GTDB taxonomy): Bacteria > Planctomycetota > Planctomycetia > Pirellulales > Pirellulaceae > Stieleria. The sequence continues at coordinate 756 of JBCBLJ010000173.1, read as the reverse complement.
CCCAGGTAGCCATCCGACGCTTTTCGTCGCTCGCGATCGGGCGGTGCCGCGAGGCGTAGAGCAGCTTGCCAGCCAATTTCGGCAGATCGATCGCGTACTCGTCTCCCAATCGCTCAAACGCCTGCTGCGCGAGCGCGGGATTGAACTGGTGGACCGCCGACTTCGCGGCCATCCAGAGCATCGCGTATCGCATGATGTCATCGTCTTCTTCAGCAGCTAACCGAAGCAGCTCAGTGGGCGACGCAGAATCAGGTTCGTCTGTCTTAAAACCAAGAAGCTTGGCTAATTCCTTCTCCGCTTCCGAGATCTCTTCAGTCGGCGGGGGAGGTCGGAGAGTTGCTGACGCTTTTTCCGGAATCAAGTTGGGCTTGGACGACTGGGCGATCGAAGGTTGATCTATTGCAGGAGCCGCACCGATGGGCTCATCGCTTTTCGCAGTTGTTGCCATTGCACCGTCCGACGGCAACTTCACAAAGCTGACTCCGCTGCCGGGACCAACGCCCGAATGTGCGGCGAGTAGATGCGTCCCCGAAACCTCCACCATTCCCTTTCCGCCACTGGTCACCGCGTTGGTCATTTTCCAGGCCTCACTTGAGAGCTCATACACACCCAAGCTTCGGCCCCAACCGTGGCTCCACAACCTGTCCGATTTAGCGAACACGAGATTGTGCGTACGTGTTAGATTGGAATTCCTTTGTCGGACAGGTTGTGGAGCCACGGTTGGGGCCGAAGCTTGGGTGTGTATGAGCTCTCAAG
>JBCBLJ010000820.1:0-3741 GCA_038520195.1 Planctomycetota bacterium | reverse complement strand
GTTTACGTTTCCTGTCCAAACCCTACCTCCTACCGGTGTCTCATCGTTGCCGCCTCCGACTACCCTTCGATTCCCGCTCGGCACTCAACCGCGTCCTCGGCGGCACATGAGGGACAGCACTCACCCGCCATTCCAAACGCTGCCGTGCAGATCAACGACAAGCCGACGGTGCCAATGGCCGCCGGAAGGACACGACGGTGCTTTCGGAATCCAGGGACGAATGCGGCCAGAGCAATCGCAAAGCAAACGACCGCCATCCACTGGTGGAACGCCTCATCCGCGAGGAAACTCAGCCCGAGAGCCGGTAGAAAGGCAATCACAAACGGCATTGCGGCGCAATGGACCGCACATCCAATCGAAGCAACCATCCCGATCCAATCGCCCCAAGAAGACAATGATCTGCCGGTCAGTTCGGACGCAGGTTGATTGATTGGTGTCGCAGAAATACTCACTGGTGCTAATCCTGTCTCCAGAAACGGGGCTCAATCCCGCAAATGCAAATCTGTTGCAAGTAGAGGCCAGGCGCGGCCGTCAGTCAAGCCCCCGCGACGGGAAACTGCCGACCCGGCCCGCGCCTGGGTTTGGGGGTGGAACAAACAACTCAGAGCCGCGGAGGACGCGGTTGAGTGCCGAGCGGGAATCGAAGGGTAGTCGGAGGCGGCAACGATGAGACACCGGTAGGAGGTAGGGTTTGGACAGGAAACGTAAACGCAGAGTCGCGGAGGACGCGGAGTGGTGTGCACGAAGCGGGGAATTGATGAATGGCCGACGTCCGCGAGTAGACGGTGTTGAGGTGGATTTTTTAGGAGGAACTCAAAACGCAGAGTCGAAGAGGATGCTTAGAGTGTGAATGTGTGCGTAGAACGAATCGAAGGGTAGATCGGAGGCGGCAACATTGAGGCCGGAAGGGGTGGTGTAGACCACGGTTGAGTGTCTTCGGTCCGCTGAGCCCTACGGGGGACACACCGCCAAGAGGATTCGGCGCGATCACAGCGGGTCACGCATCGGCGGCTCCGCTATGCCAGAAGCTCTTTGACCACATGACCGTGAACGTCGGTGAGCCGGTAGTCGCGGCCTTGGAATCGATGGGTCAGTTTTTCGTGATCAAAGCCGAGCAGATGCAGGATTGTGGCCTGTAAGTCGTGGACGTGCACGGGGTTTTCAGCGACCGAGAATCCGAGTTCGTCGGACTGTCCGTATTCGAAGCCGCCTTTGATGCCCCCGCCGGCCATCCACATCGTGAACGCGTCGGGATAGTGATCGCGACCGAGGATTTTGCTCTTCGCCGTCCTGCCTTCGCGAAACGGAGTGCGACCGAATTCACCGCCCCAGACGACGAGCGTGTCGTTCAGCAGTCCGCGCTCCTTCAAGTCACGGATCAAGGCGGCGATCGGCTTATCCATCGTCGCACACTTGTTCGTCAAACCGTCCGTCAGCCCGGTGGCGTTCGCGGTGCCATGAAAATCCCAACCCCAATCGAAGAGTTGAACGAAGCGGACTCCGGATTCGATCAACCGTCGCGCGAGCAAGCAGTTGTTCGCCAGACTCGACTCACCCGGTTTGGCGCCGTACGCATCGAGAGTGTCCTGCGATTCATCGTTGATGTTCATCACTTCCGGTACCGCGGTCTGCATACGAAAAGCCAACTCGTATTGTGAGATTCGTGTCAGCGTTTCGGGGTGCCCCATGTCGCGCGCTTGCATCTGGTTGAGATCGTTCAATGCATCGAGTGTCGCGCGCCGCAGATCACGGCTCATTCCCGGCGGGTTAGACGAATAGAGAACGGGATCGCCTTTGGAGCGACACTGCACGCCTTGATAAACCGATGGTAGAAAGCCACTTCCGAACGAGTTCTTGCCACCGTTTGGTTGCACTCCGCTTGAAATGAGGACAACGAAACCGGGAAGGTTGTCGTTCTCACTTCCGAGTCCGTAGGTGACCCACGAACCCATCGATGGCCGACCACTCCGGGGCGAACCGGTATAAACCAACAACTCCGCCGGCGCGTGGTTGAATTGGTCGGTATACATCGAGTGCACGACGCACATTTCGTCGGCGATGTCATGGAAGTTGGGGATGGCATCGGACATCCACATGCCCGCTTCGCCCACCTGTTTCCACTTTCGCGGTGATCCCATCAACTTGGGCACACCAGAAGTGAACGCAAACTCGCGGCCAGCGAGAAACTGATCGGGGCAATCTTGATCGCTTCGGTCCTTCAATTCGGGCTTGTAGTCGAACAAGTCCAAGTTGGGAGGAGAGCCAGTCATGTGCAGGTAGATCACCCGCTTCGCCTTGGCCGGAAAGTGTGGACTCCGGACGGCGAGAGGGTCCTCCACGTCGCCACCGGCCGATTCCCGCATCATCATCGAAGCGAACGCGGCGGCACCGACGCCGGCGGTCGATTGCTTTAAGAAATGCCGTCGTGTCCGCAATCGGATTTGATCGAAGAAGGGATTCATCGTTTCATCAACAGTTCGTCGAGGTTCAAAATCACGTTTGCGACCACCGTCCAGGCGGCGTGATCCACCACGTCGGCGTCGTCGGCAAGGGCACCAAGCGGATCGTTCGCCAGTTTTTTCGCCTCGTCCGGCGCCGACGCAAAGGACGCTGCGGCTTGATTGGCGAGCAGGATCAATCGGTCGATTTCAGCTTCTCTGGGGTCGCGAATGAGCGCACGACGATAAGCCAACTCGATTCGCCGGACAGGGTCTTGCGACTCCGCGATCATCTTTCGAGCCAGTGCCTGCGCCGCTTCGACGTAAACCGGATCGTTCAGTGTCACCAGAGCTTGGAGCGGTGTGTTGGTACGAATGCGACGCACCGTGCACACTTCGCGATTCGGCGCGTCGAACTGCGCCATCGATGGATAAGGGCTCGAACGTCGCCACGTCGTGTAGATGCCTCTGCGGTAGCGATCTTCGCCCTTGCTGGTTTGCCAATCGGTCGCGCCGCCGAACGCTGCCTTCAGGCCAAGCTGCGGTTGCATCGGCTTGACCGGAGGGCCGTACATTTTTTTGCTCAACAGGCCGCCCACAAACAGTGCTTGGTCGCGAACCATTTCGGCGGAAACGCGGAACCGAGGGCCGCGTGCGAGCATCCGGTTGAACGGATCATTGCTTCGGATTTCGTCGTCGGTGACAGAACTTTGGCGATAGGTCGCTGACGTCACGATCAACTTGATCAGACGTTTGAGGTCCCAACCATTGGATTGCAACTCAATCGCCAACCAATCGAGCAATTCCGGATGCGATGGCGGTTCCCCCTGCGAGCCAAACTCTTCGCTCGTTTCGACAATGCCGATCCCAAACAGTTGTTCCCAGTGTCGATTCGCGATCACCCGGGCCGTCATTGGGTTTTTCGCATCGACGAGCCAATTCGCGAGGTCCAATCTGCTTGGGTCATCGTTGGCGATCGGATGGAAGATCGCCGGCGTCCCGCGAGTCACCTCGTCGCCTTTGCTTTGGTAGTTACCACGCATCTGGATGTGCGTCGTGCGTCGTTTTGCGAGTTCTCGCATCACCGGTACCGTGGTCATCGGACGGATCGACGCCAACTCTTTTTCGAGTGCTGTTAGCTCATCACGTTGGGCTTTTAGCGAGGGTGCGATGGTCCGAAAGTGCTCCTGGACGGTCTTGCGCTGCTCGGGCGTCCAAGTCGCTTCTTCAAGTTTGACGAGCCCACGTGATGAGCTAACAGCACTCGAAAAAGAGTTGGCGTCGATCCGTCCGATGACCACGG
>JBCBLJ010000907.1:0-3199 GCA_038520195.1 Planctomycetota bacterium | reverse complement strand
TCGCGAGAACACGTTCGAATTCGAACGCGAAGTCGTGGGATTCTTCCAGAAACATCTTCGCGCGACGCCCAATTCCACTTGGGGCTACATGACCGGCGGAGGAACCGAAGGCAACCTCTACGGTTTGTATCTCGCTCGCGAAGCCTTCCCCGGCGGCATCATTTACTTCAGCGAGCACACGCACTATTCCGCCGCCAAGTTGGTGCGAGTTCTCGGCGCGCGAAGCATCATGATTCGCGGACAAGACAACGGTGAAATTGACTACGAAGATCTCCGAGCGACCATTGAGCTGCATCGAGATGTTCCGCCGATCATCCTCGCGAATATCGGTACGACGATGCACGGTGCCGTCGATGACCTGGATCGGATTCGTGGGATTCTTAAGTCGTTTGCCATCTCACGCTACTATATTCACGCCGATGCGGCGCTGAGCGGCATGCTGCTGCCGTGGGTCGACGAGCCGCAACCCTTTGCCTTTGACTCCGAACTCGACTCCATCTCCGTCTCCGGGCACAAGTTCATTGGGAGTCCGATGCCTTGCGGCGTGGTGTTGGCAAAACGCGGCAATGTGGACCGCGTCGCGCAATCGGTTGAATACGTGGGATGCAGCGACACCACCATTGCCGGAAGCCGCAACGCGATCACACCGATCATCCTCTGGCTCGCCATTCAACGCTGGGGTGAGGAGGGATTTCGAGCCCGGATGCGGTACAGTCTCGATCTTGCCGACTACGCCATTGGAAAATTTGAACACGTCGGAATCAAAGCTTGGCGGCATCCGAATTCCATCACCGTTGTCTTTCCACGGCCCGCCAAGAGCGTGATCCAGCGTTGGCAAATTGCACCCAGTGAGTCGATCGCCCATCTCATTACCTTGCCCCACGTGACGACCGAAATGGTCGACAAAGTCGTCGCAGAAATCGCCAGCACCAATCCGTCTTCGTGAAACAAATCACTCTCATCACTCCACCTGATCAAGCCGGTACGCTCGCCGCAATCGCCGAGGTGATGGCCGACGCGAATGCCAACATCACTTCCTGTGAAGCCAACGACGATGGCTCGCACTGTGTGATCACATTGCGGGCCGAGCCATACGACGTCGCGCTTCGAGCGCTTTCCGAGGCGGGTTACCAGGCGATCGGCGAGGATTTGCTCCTGGTTCGCATCAAAGATGAACCGGGCGCCCTCGCTAAACTGTCGAGCAACCTCAAGGAACCTGGCATCAACATTCGCTCGATGCGTTTCGCCCGTCGCGAGAATGGTTGGGCGATTGTGATGATGTCCACCGATAACGACGATCGCGCTCGAGAACTGCTCGCCCCGTTCCTCGCTGCCAACGGCTTGTGAGACCGATTTCACGCTCGCCGGTCCGAGAAAGCACCACTTTTTTGTGCGACGGTGTCCTTTTATTGTCCGGTCCATCGTCAACTCCCTGAAAGCGGCGATGGGCCGCTCGACGCAAACCCAATTGAAGGAATCCCGTCATGGCAAAGTTTATGTTCGTCTATCGTGACAAAACCGATGAGCAGCCCGATTATTCTCCCGAGCAAATCCAGACGCAAATGAGGAAATGGGGCGTCTGGTTCACCGAACTCGGCGACAAATTGGTCGACGGTGGCGACGGCCTCTTGCCCGCAGGCAAAGTGATTCACGGTGACGGCACCGTGACCGACGGACCTTTCATCGAAGCCAAAGAACTCGTCGGCGGCTACTCGATCCTCGAAGCCGATTCGCTCGACAACGCGATCGAACTCGCCGGAGGCTGCCCCATTACCGAACACGGTGGCAGCATCGAAATCCGTGAGTTGGCCGGCTACACCGCCGAAATGTAGTGGACGAAGTGACCCAAAGCCGAGACGTGCATGCCACCCGCACGGACGATTCACAGCCGAGGCAATTGGTCGATCACTTCTTTCGCCACGAGTACGCGCAATTAGTTGCGACGCTGACGCGACGCTTCGGCGTCCGTCACTGGGAACTCGTCGAGGACGTCGTCCAGTCCGCGCTACAGCGAGCGCTTTCCTCGTGGTCGCTCAAGGGTATCCCCGAAAACCCGTCTGGCTGGCTGCATCGCGTGGCCGTCAATGGAGCCATCGATCGGCTTCGTCGTGACACCCGCTGGGGTTCGCTGGCCGACGAACACGGGCAGCAAGAGGCCAAAGTGACCGAGGAACTCTCCTTTCAGGACGACCTCATTCGAATGGTCTTCGTTTGCTGCGATCCCTGCGTGCCGCCCGAGTCTCAAATTGCACTCGCCCTAAAGACTCTTTGCGGCTTCGGCAACCACGAGATCGCCCGAGCGTTGCTGACGACCGAAGCCAGTGTCGCGAAACGAATCACCCGCGCCAAACAGCGGCTGCGCGACGAGAGCATCGAACCGGCACGACTCAGCGAACGCGAAATCAGTGAGAGGCTGCCTCACGTCCAGGCCGTCATCTACCTTTTGTTCAACGAAGGCTACAGTTCCACGATCGCCGACAAGTTCATCCGCGAAGAGCTCTGCGAAGAAGCGGTCCGACTTGCCATTGTTTTGGCCGAGCACGATCTTACGAAGGGCGGTAGCTCAGCGGCCTTGATGGCGTTGCTGCTCTTTCACTCCGCGCGTCTCGACGCTCGCATTGACGAACATGGAACGATACTCTTGCTCAAAGAGCAAGACCGCAGCGAATGGGACACGCGTTTGTTGCAAGAAGCTTTCGGCTGGTTCGGTGAAGCCAATCAATCCGACGAAGTCACGCGCTACCATGCCGAAGCCTGGATCGCGTCGGAACACTGTCGCGTCAGTGACTTTAATGACACCGACTGGAAACGCATCGCACAGGGTTACGATCTGCTCTGCCGCATCGACGGCTCGCCGGTTCATCAACTGAACCGCGCCATCGCCATTGGCTATCGAGACGGCCCCGAAGCCGGCATGGCCGCGTTCTCCGCCATCGATTCCAGCGCTCTCTCGAAAGACTATTACCTCTGGCACGCAACCCACGCCGACCTCGCCAAACAACTCGGCGACGAGACTGCGGCCCGAAGGTCACTCCATCAAGCTTGGCAGCTAGCGCCGACACGAGCCGAAAAAGAACTCATCTCAAGAAAGCTGGACCAACTGCCCGACGGACCAAATCCAGACCAGCAGGAGTGATCCGACGTCGCACCACCACACGAGTGATCAGAGGCGACCGAACAACATTCACCGCTCAGAACG
>JBCBLJ010000842.1:0-3615 GCA_038520195.1 Planctomycetota bacterium | reverse complement strand
CGATTTTGAATCTTCTTGCCAGAGTCGCTGCACGCCGAAAACCAACGTCAAACTTGTCGACGACCATTTACCCCCCGAATTGCCTCGCAACCTCAGCACAGACCATACTCTTTCTTGGCCCACGCCCTAACATCTTTGAGTGTCTTCCCTTCAAGGACCATTCGGATGACCTCGGCATGCCATGGAACGGGGTCGATCTTTTCGGCAAGGAACCTCTCGCGACGTTGCTGAAAGACTTGCGGACGGTTGTCCAGGGCCAAGACTTCTTTCAATTTTATGATCAAGCGTGCCTCCTCTCCTGGCTTAAAGCCGAATGCGAGATCGTAGCTTTCCAAGTCATCAAGATACGAGATGCGACCGACAAAGTCGTTGATTCGAAATGCCGGGGTTCCCAACACACCCGCCTCAGAAGTCATGGTCTGACTATCTCCGAGAAAGAACTCCGCAAACGCAAGTGCGTGCAACATCCGGTCTGGCGGAATCGGAAATCGCAGGTGCTCAAACTCGGGTACGAGGGGTCTCTCGCTCGTAATGAAGAGTCGGGCGCGACCCTCCGTCAGCCTGACAACCTCGCGCAACAGGTCGACGCTTAGCCCGCGAATCCCCTTGTCGTGATGAGCCTGCAAAGAACTCAGTCGCAGAATCGCGTAGGGTTCCCCACTTTTGAGACCAAGCTCACCTATCACGGATTCATCTGGCGTGAATCGGTTGGGATGCAAGTAGAAGAGTTCCGTGCATCCGGCATAGCGGACAGCGTTTTTGTCGAAGCGTCCCATCCGCGTAAACTGTGTCACCAAGGTCATGTCGGCAAAGGGATAACTCGTCCAAGCTACCAGAGGAACGATGTCCGCGTCATCGTCGTTGTACGCCAGCGAGCGTCCTCGCGTTAATCGCGCTGCCATGTGAGCACAGCCGTATTTCGTCACCCATAAATCGATTCCGAACTGACGCTTCAAGCGAGTGCACCGGAGGATGTTCATCCCGAATTCGACGGCATTACCGACGAACCCCGTCGCCGCCTTGGAAATCCGCACGTAGTCCAATCCAAGAGAGTCTGCGATATCGATTGCGCAATCCTTGTCTCGGATCACCCACTTAACGTTCGCGATTTCGGCAACTTGTTTAGCCAACGGCTGCAACATCCAAACTTGAGCTGGATGAGCGGGAAAGAACGCGACTGTCTTCACGCGTCCGCTCCCCGACCGTGTCGATCCTTCGGTCGATCACCCCCTTGGGCCTGTCGGCGCTGCAGATAAAGGAGTTCCTCTTGGATCTTGCGACCGCGGCCGATTTGATCAGCCACCAATGCCAGCACCATGAACGTGATTCCCATCACGCAACTAACACCGCCAAGCGTTATCAGTGACGTCCACGGAGAGGTGCGATCGGTTAAGAGCCACCAGCACGCCACGAAAAGCAACTGGCCTCCGCCCAGAAGAAGAAACACGAACGCGAACAAACCAAAGAACAAGAGAGGACGCCCGTCGCGCATCGCCCGCAAGATGATCGTCAGGCTCTGGAATCCATACCGCCATAGATTGGACGCAACCCGACTCTGGCCGTGCTCGCGTTCGCCACGCACGATGAGCGAGACTTCCGTCATGGCGATTCGTTTTGAAGCCAAATCGATGAACGATTCCTGTGTGTAAGTGAAACTGCCGAAAAGGTTGAGCCGTAGCGCCGTGTCGCGCGAGTAGGCTCGAAAGCCACAAGAGACGTCTGTAAATCGATGGCCTCCCGTGATCGCGCCGACGATTCGGCACATCATGCGGTTGCCCCAAAGCTTGATGCGAGGCATCTCGGGAAGCTTCTCTGGGTCCGCGAAGCGGGTACAAGTCGCAAAGCCATACCCGTCTTCCAAAACAGGGCGAATCAATTCGGGTAGGTCCTCGGGCCGGAATTGACCGTCGGCGTCCATATTAACGATCACGTCCGCCCTCAACCGCAGTGCCGCATCGATGCCAGTTTGAAATGCCGCTCCGACACCTCGATTGCTAGGATGACAGACCACCGTCGCGCCTGCCTGACGCGCCAATGAGACCGTGGCGTCCGTTGATCCATCATCAACGACGACCACCTCCACATCCGAAATCGAATCAACCCGGCGCGGAATCCGTTCGATCACTTCCTTGATCGTCGCCTCCTCGTTGAGGGCGGGAATGATCACGACGAGCTTGGCATCATCAATGCTCTCGCTGTTCGGGCGACCGGCAGCAGGCAACTGTGCTTTAGGTGGTGTGGACGGCTGCTGTGTGTGATCCTCTCGATTCCGCAATTCGTTCATCGTGCGGACTCCTCAGCAGGCGGCGCGTCGACCGACGCGTCGTCAGGGCGGACCATCTCCGCCCGGTACTTCTGACGCCGGCGATAGAGCTCGATCCGTTTCTGAATTTCGGCCAACGAATGCATCTTGGACGAAGTAGATTCCGGTAACTTAGCGGCCGTCGCCGCCGATTGCTCCGCGTCCTCAAATTGGCCGACCTCCGCCTGCGCCGCTGCGAGTGTGTCCCAGCAAATCGGCTGCGATCCTTGGGCTTCGACGGCCGATCGGGCCAGTCGAACCGCCCGCTCACCGTCACGAACGGAGTCCTCGGGCGACGTCGCCAGCAGCCACGCGAGTTGCTGGTCCAAGACCCAAGGGGACGGTCTCCCTTGGAAACACGCGATCGCATCTTCGTAGTGCTGGCGAGCACTTGCGCTTTCATTCTTCCCGATCTGAAGCTTGGCCAGCTGAGCGTGCGACCGCCACGATGCTGGATTGAGTTCAATGGCCCGCTTCAGCAATTGCTCCGCTTCCTGAAGTTCCCCTTTCTTGCGCAGCAGACGACCCAGATTGTGATGCGGCTCATACTCGTCTGACAAAACTTCCAGACAGCGACGGTACGAGGCTTCGGCGGCGTCGATCTCGCCACTGCCTTCTAATGCCGCCGCAAGCGCGAATTGATACATGATTTCGTTCGGTTTCAAGTCCACCGCTTTCTGCAACGCTTCCACCGCGCGCTCGGGCATCTGACGATCGCGATGCAGATCAAGACCCAGGTTGTACCAGCATGCGTGGTAGGTCGGCAGTTCCTCCAATGCAATGCGGAATTGCGATTCGGCTTCCGCGTATCGACCGGCTCGCCCGAGATAGACGCCGAGATTCATCCTCGCGCGAACGTTGTGCGGTGCAATGCGAACGACGTTCTGCCAGATTGAGAGTGAACTGTTGTACGTCTCGTTGTGTTGGCGAGTGAGGATTGCCAAGGTGATGGCTAGCGGAACGGCAAAAAACAAGACGCCCAACACACCAGTCGACCCCGATTTCCCCAATCCGATACGTTGCGAGAGTCTCCGGACACACCAATAAACCAGCAAGACAACGCCGATTGAGATGCAAGCCAACGAAAGGTACATCCGGTGTTCGAAGGCGAGATACAGCGGGACGATCGTCGAACTTGGGGCCAGGATCAGAAAGAACGTCACGATCAGAAACCCGATCGCGGGGCGAAGTCTCAGCAACACAAAGCCAGTGACCAAGGCAGCGAGTATGATCGCGCCTTTTCCGTAGATCTCCCATGGATCGTCCGCGATCGGCCAATTCAACTCGAGGCAAAGATCCTTCGGCCAAAACGT
>JBCBLJ010000129.1:0-13808 GCA_038520195.1 Planctomycetota bacterium | reverse complement strand
TCCTGCAGGACCGCAAATCCGATCGACACTGCTGGTCCCGCGAGAGGCGAATCGGGCGGAGCGAAACGGATCACCTGCGACTGCAAATCATGACCACGTTGGCGGGGCTCTATCGCAACGCGGGGCGGCTGTACGACGCCTCGATCTACGCGACGCAGGTGATCCGTTTCGCTCCGCCCGATTCGCCTCTCGCGGGACCAGCAGTGTCGATCGGATTTGCGGTCCTGCAGGAGAACGCCCAATCAAAGTACAACAACACGCGGACATCGTCGTCACTGGACTTGATGGCACGGTTTTGCGATCTCGTGGAGGCTCGTGGGATCGCGCATCCGCAGTTGGATACGATGCGATACGCGAGCGCTCAGCTGTTCGAACAGCAGGGACTTCATGACCGCGCCGCGATCAACTACTTGCGGGTCCGCAAGTCTTCGGAACTGTCCGGCAAGGCGACGCTCGCCGCGGGCCGGCAACTCTGGGAAGAATCGAAATGGCGTCTGGCGAACGGACATTCGAAACAAGCGGAGGCCCTCGAAAGCACGGCAGCTCGGTGCTTGGATCAAGCCATTGAGGTTTTCGCGGATCAGGAGCGGGTGACGCCGCCGCTGCTAGCGGGGCTCGTCGCTCGGGCGCAGATCGCGCTGCGGCGTAACGATTCGGCCCTCGCGCTCGCTCAACTCGACGGTGAACGTGGAGCCCTTGCTCATCTCGAGAATGGCATTTCGATGCCAAGTGACTTCGTAACGTTGGTCCACGAGCTGATGTTTCAAGCGTATTCGCGATCGCAGAACTACGCCGCTGTACGATCAACACTGGATGAACTCGCGGGTCGATACGGTCAGGATGGAAGCGAGCGAATCGCAGCACTCTACCGTGGTCTGACGCGTGACTTTCTTCTCGGCCTCGAAGCAAAATCGACGGTCACCGCCAACGAGGTCGATGAACTATCCACACTGCTCGACGCGACGGTTTCACCCGAAGCAATGCCGACGCTTGAGGTGACGTTGTGGGCGAGTGAGACTTGGGCGGGATTGATCGGAAAGGCTGACCAAGAATCGGCCCGCGCGGCCTGTCTGCAGAAGGCGGATCAGTACTTAAGGTCAGCGATCGAGCGAGAATCACTCAGCGACTCCGAGCGGCTCGCGCTGGAGATGCGGCGCATCAACTTGATGGAGGACAACGACGAGATTCAGCGAGCTTATGAATTGAGCTCGCAGATTTTGAAGCGAACGCCAGCGATCCTCGATCTGCAAATCCGTGCCGCCGACTTCCTGGCCCGTTTGAACTCCGGCAGCCGCGACAGCACGCGATTCTCTGATGTCATTGAGGGCCGAGAGGAAGACGGTGTTTGGGGCTGGCTCAAGCTGACCAATACGCTGGTTGATCTTCATTACGAGAGTGATGAAAAGACCCTCTATCTCGATCGCTTACTTCGCTGCGGTTACGAGCTGAATCAGAATCGTATTCGTCAAGCCGCCGCGACCGACTCCCTGTTTGAAAAGACACAGCTTCGGAAGGCTGCCCAGAAACACCTCAACCAGCTGCTGGTGACGTTTGCCCGTTCCTCCGAGAAATGGGCATCACGGCTAGAAGAATTGCGTCTCACCGCCGGGCAATAGCTGCAATGGGTCCGCGAGGTCGAGGGACGTGTTTCGGCAGCTCGCTGGTCGAAGCGTTCAATCGCTCGACACGGCGGGCCTACCGAGTCCGCGTTCACGCTTTGGGCAGTCGAAGCGTGAACGCCGTTCCGATTCCGACGGTGCTTTCGACGCGGATTCGCCCGTGGTGTGCATCGATGATTTCTTTACAAGCGGCGAGTCCCAGTCCCGTGCCGCCTTTGCCTGAATCATCAGGTCCCGATTTGGTCGTGAAGAATGGGTCGAAGATGTGGGGAAGCGTCTCTGCCGGAATGCCGCTGCCGCTGTCTCGCACGATCAGCTCGACGTAGCCCGCTTCGTCGCTATTGCGGAGTCGAATCATCAGGGTGCCACCCTCCGACATCGCTTGGCGAGCGTTGATCAATAGATTGAGGAGGACACGCTGAATTTGGTTTCCACTCGCAAGCGCTGGGGCGACTTCGTTGGCGATGTCACACTCGACAGCGATTCGATACTTGCTCATCTCGCGTTCGAGCAGCACGAGCGAGTCTCGAATGATCCCGCCGAGGTCTGTCGCGGACAGCGATTCGGTCCGGTTGCGTGCTTGAGCGAGGATCGTCCCCGTGATCTTTGCGGCTCGCTCCGACGCGTCGAGGATCTTGGTGAGCGCCTTGTCTCGCGATGCGTCATCCTGGTTCCGTAAGCCGAGTCTGGCGTAATTGATGATCGTCATCAACACATTGTTGAACTCGTGCGTCGCCGTACTCGTCAACTCGCCCAAAGCCGCCATCGATTGGGTTTGCCTGAGTTGACCTTTGAGCTGTTCGATGAGGGCTTGTTCCTCCGCACCCGTGGCATGACTGCCGGCGGCACTCATCGAGGTTTGTCGAGTCGAGTCCGTGGTGGCGGAGGATTGCATCGAAGTCCCTTTTCTCATGCTTGCTTTCATTGCAAAACGGTAGCCCCAAGAAGAGCTTGCTGTATTGATCTATCGTCGCTGAGTGCCGACCTGCTACACCCCGAGACACAGGAAAGGAACAGCTTGCCAGTGCACCCGGCCGCCCGCACAACCAGTACAGCTTTTATCGAGGTTCGAATGTCGAATCAGATGAACACCGACAAAGTGGAAAACGTCGCGGCCCGCTTCCGACGTCGGAAGGACGAAGCCGTGCGGTTGGGTTTCGACGTGCGGCTGGTAACGCTCGACGACCAACTGCCGGGTTGGTGCCTGCTGGCTGGAAAATGCGTCGCATTTCTGGATGTGACGGCTACCACCACCGAGCAGCTCGTTCAATTGGACGACATTCTGACGGAGTATCAGGCTCGACGAGCGGCCTGATGGGCTTTGCGGTCGTTTTCGCAATCGATAGCCGCCGGATACAATAGAGGCGACAAAAGATTCGAAGACTCGTCCGGTGATTGGTCCATCATGTTTTTTCAGCGAATGGGTTTAAAGTCTGCAGGGGCCTTCTGCAGACGGATGGGGGTGGGGCATCGGGCCGGTGCGGATATCATCCGCCTTCTCACCTCCGAGTCTGCACACGGTTCGACTCGGCAACGCGACGCGATCTCTCACGTACTCAAGGGCGTGAAACAGGGTGGCGAGATCAGTTCGCTGATGAAAGAGAGCCGCTATTTTCCCAAGCTGATGGTGACGCTGACTCGTGTCGGTGAGCAGACAGGCAAGCTTGAAAGTACTTTTTTGACGCTCGCGGCCCACTACGAAAACCAAGCAAGACTACGAAGCCAGTTCCTTTCGGCGATCTCGTGGCCGCTGATTCAATTGACGTTGGGGCTTGGCGTCGTTTCGATTGTCATCTGGATCATGGGCATTCTCACGCCGGTGGGTGGTGGACAGATGACCGACATCCTCGGGTTCGGGCTTCGTGGAACGACCGGCGTGCTGATCTTTTGGTGCTACATCGCCGCATTCCTTGCCGTGCTCGTGGGTTTGTACACGGCGTTCATGGGGAACCTCGGCGGCGTCCAAAACATGGTCCCGATCGTGTACTTGGTACCCAAAGTCGGACCGTCGTTGCAGACCATCACACTTTCTCGATTCACTCGAACACTGTCGCTCGCGTTGGCGGCGGGGCTGGATCCGATTCGGTCGGTGAAGCTCAGTTTGGATAGTACCGACAGCGCCTATTATCGGTCGGGTGGTTCGATCTTTGAGTCCGCGATCCGAGACCGTGGCGACACGATGGCTGGTGGTCTGCGATCGACCGATCTGTTTCCCGATCCGTTCCTCCAACTCGTCGAAGTCGCCGAGCTTTCGGGGACCGAGTCGGAATCGATCGATCACATCGCCAACGAGTACGAAGAACAAGCGCGTGGCGCGATGAGGGTTCTCTCTGGCGTCGCCACGGGTGTAATCTGGGTGGTCGTCGCCGGATGCTTGATCTTCATGATCATGCGGATCGCAATGACCTATGTCGGCGGCATCAACGACGCATTGCAAGGCATTTAGAGGCGACGACCGTCCTCGCGAACGTCGATGTCAAAACCGGTAGAGTTGGGGTTTCCAGTTCCGCTCGATGTCACGCTGATAATACCGTCGAATTAGCTTTCGGATGAGCGTTTCGGATCCAAGCGGAATCACGCCCACGGCGGTCTGCTCGACGTTGGTTTCAGAGAGGGGACCACGAAATACGCGAAAGACACGAAAGGGAGATCCGAGGAGGAAGGGGGGAACACTCATCGACACTGATCCGCACTAATCGGACGCCGCGGTTTGGTTTCGGGGGGAAGGTACGGGCACGGTTGGTTTGCATCCATAGCGCAGGATCCACCCATCCTGATTAGAGAAGATGAGTTTCGATCATTGTTCCCCGCTCCTCTCTTTCACGTCACCAGTCTTGGACAATCGCAGCCGGTTCGAACTCAGTTCGGAGATGGGAGACGTCTCCCCGGACAACCTCATCGTCGCCCGCAGTCGGCCGAGACCAAGTTCGCGAGAGTGCGTTTTAGCGGGAAGAGTGAGAGCCGGCAGCCAGCTATAATCCTTCGGATCGCTGGATGATTCGACTCGTGGAGAAAAGAAATGCGTTTGACTGCCGGATGGATTGCTTGCTTTGCTTTGCTTTTCGCGTCACAGGCATCGGCTCAAGTTCCAAGTGAGCAGCAGCTCCAACGTTGGCTCAAGCGATTTCCCAAAGCGGATGCCAACGGCGATGGCAAGCTAACCGTTGCCGAAGCGACCACGTTCATGCGGCAGATGCGTGGACGCGGTCGGAACGCCGGTGCGCCGCGGGAGTTCGAAGTCGATCCGGGTTGGGAAAAGGATCGCTTCCCCGAACACGCAGTCAGCTACAAGACGCCCGAAGAGATTCGCCAGATCTACGCAAGCGTCGCAAAGCCTGGCAGCAAACCGGTCATCAGCTACGACAAGCCGACCGATGGCGCGGTCCGCATCGTCGCCACCGGACATAGCTTCATGGCACCGGGATTCAAAACCTTCCCGATCATCTGCAAAGCGGCGGGTTTGGATCAACCGCTCTACACCCACACCGGTGGCGGGATGACCGGCAGCGCCCGTTACAAATGGGAAGAGGAAAACGGTATCTTCCAGTTCGATGGGAGGCCTGCCCCCAAATTGCTCGCATCAATTTCCAATGCCTCCTGGGATGCGATGATGTGGGGCCCTTACTTCAACGACCGCGCGAAGTACTACGCGTGTTGGATCGACTTTTGTTTGAAGTACAACCCCGAGATGAAGTTCTATCTCTCGGATGCTTGGCCGCAGTTGTATCAACTCGGACAGAACCCGAAATCGGAAGACTACTTCACCGAAGAAGTTTTTGACCGAATGGCAACCGACCGACGACAGGAGTACGAAAAACAAGTCGCCGAACTCCGCAAAGACTACCCGGGCCGCGTCTTTATCCTCCCGACCTGCGACGCCATGGCATTGGCGGGCAAGGCGTTCTTGCGGGGCGAGCTGCCTGGCATTGAAGGGATCCACAAAGTGATCGGCGGGAAGGAGCGATCGCTGTGGCGAGACCAACTCGGGCATCTCGGTCCCGGCTTTGACCGACTTGAGGGCTACGTGTTCTATGCGACGATCTACAAGAAGTCTCCCGAGTTGATTGAAGGCGACGTCCCGTTCGGAAGCGGCAATTTCCCGAGTCGCGAACTCGATCGCCAGTTTCGAAAGATCGCCTGGCAAGCGGCGCTGATGCATCCGCTCTCGGGTGTCAAAGATGCGGACGGCGACAAAATTGGCGACGCGCAGTAAGTCAAGTCTTGTGCCGTAAATCAAACCCGACGAAAGCGAATCAGCCAACACGTTCTCCGAGGTGATGCGTGCCAACCGTGCCCAATACCTTCCCCTCGGAAACAAACCTCCACATCCGATGAGTGCGGATCAGTGTCGATGAGTGTTCCCCCTTTTTCTCCTCGGATCTCCCTTTCGCGGATTCGTGGTCCCCTTTCCGAAACCCACGTAGAGCAAGACCCAGTCGATCACCAGCGACGACGCGAAAAACAGGAGAGAGGGGCCACTACCGTCCCCTTCACGAGGCCTTACGAGACCGACGCTTCGGTGTCGAGGGCGTTCAAGTCTTCGTAGGTCCGCTCGGTGGGCTGTTCAGCACCACGTTTGTCGAGCGCGATCTGGTAGAGCTTTTGGCCAAACGGCGTCGGGTACTTGCCGGTCACGCAGGCTTGGCACAGATGACTCGATGGAAGATCGATCGCTCGTGCGATGGCCTCGACGGGCAGGTAGCGAAGCGAATCGGCGCCCAGGTCGTCGGCCAATTGCTGTTGCGCGTCGTCGGTGAGTTGTCCTTCGACGCCAAAGTATTTCGGCGCGATCAGCTGATCGATGTTGCTCATGTCGATGCCGTAGAAGCACGGCGCGACGATCGGCGGGCAGGCGACGCGGACGTGAATTTCCCGAGCCCCGCCGACTTCGCGAATCCGATCCAAAAGCACATTCATGGTGGTGCTGCGGACGATGGAATCTTCGACCAGGATGACGCGTTTGTTTTCGAGCACCTGTCGAAGCGGCGTGTACTTGGTTGCGGCCTTTGCTTTGCGGGCGCGGCCCCCTTCGATAAATGTGCGGCCGGCGTAGCGATTTCGGATCAAGCCTTCGCGGCACGGAATCGATAGCTCGTAGGCCATTGCATCGGCCGCGGCTTTACTGGTGTCAGGGACCGGAACGATAATCGTGTCGGGATCGTCCAGCGGAACACGACCGAGTTGACGTTCGGCTGCTGCCAGCTCTTCGCCCAGCCGCGTCCGAGTCATGTAGACGCTTCGATCGTCGAGTGTGCTGGCGACGTTGGCAAAGTAGATCCATTCGAAGAAGCAATGCGCTGGATCGGCACTTTCGGCAAACCGTTCGACCCGAACTCCAGATTCTGGATGGACGATGATCGCGTGGCCGGGCGCGAGGGATTGAATCTGATCGGTCGAGAACCCAAGATTCAAAAGCGCGACACTTTCGCTCGCTGCGGCAAATAGCGGCCCTTCCTGGACGTAGCACATCGGTTTCATGCCCAGTGGGTCCCGCGCGACGATCATCTCACCTTCGGCGGTCAGCAGAGCGAGCGAGTAGGCGCCGTCAAAGTTCTTTGCGACTTGTCGCAGGACATCGATCCATTCGACGCGTGAAGCCGAATGACTGAGCACACGGCCGATTTCGTGCAGAATGATTTCGGTGTCGGTATCGAGGGCGAGATGATGATCGCCGTCGCTGAGTAATCGTTCCTTGAGGACGCCGTAATTCGCGAGCTGGCCGTTGAAACCAAAGCTGAACCATTTTCGTTTGTGGATATGATTTCGCTCAAACGGCTGAGCATAGTTTCTGTCGTCTTGTCCGCAGGTCGCGTAACGGACATGGCCGATGGCGGCACGTCCGGCCAGCCGCTCCATCAGCGTCTCAAGTTTGGAGCGGTGGTTGAGCCGAAAGACCTCGGCGACGGTGCCAACATCCTTGTAAGTCTCCAACAGCTGCGGCCGATCCGATCGGAACGACGACATCCCCGCGGCAAGTTGGCCACGGTTCTGAATGTCCAGCAACATTCGAGGCAGCAGTCGCGAAATTTCGCGGGGCCCCTCGGCGGTGCAGATCGGGCTGCGGCCACGACCGGAAAGGTGGTAAATGGCCGCGACACCACACTCGTGATGCAACTCACTCATGCTCAACTTGCTCGTCAATCAGGGACCGGCTTCGGATGACCGCAACGGGTTCGTCATCGGACGCCTATTCTCCAAATCAGACGCCGCTTGTCGAACCGCGAAGTTCTACATCCGATTCTATTTCAACGAAAAGACGTCCGCAGGTCACCACAAGCGGCTTCGCCACGACACCCCCATGGTGTGGAAAGGCCTTTTTGGAGAATATGTGCTCCCTTGGGTCGATCTTCCGGCGCGCCCGGATGATGGTGATCGAGCCGCTGGCAACGCTTCTTTGTCGCTTTCCGTGTCTGAATCACTCCCTGACCCTCGAGTCGACGCGATCCGAAACGCCCAAAGCGTGGTGGTCAAGGTCGGCACACGTGTCTTAACCGATCCCACCGGGAAACTCGACTCGCGACGAATCGAATGTCTTGCAGCGGGCTTGTGTGCGATCGCCGACACCGGTCGCCAAACCATCATTGTCAGCAGCGGCGCCGTCGGTGCCGGTGTGGGAAAGCTGGGTCTGGGTGAAAGACCCGCCGGACTGGCTCAGCTTCAAGCCGTCGCGGCCGTTGGGCAGGCCGATTTGATCCAGGCTTACGAATCAGCGCTGGCAAGGGGAGGGCGACACGCGGCACAGGTGCTGCTGACCCGCAACGATTTGCGGCGACGCAGCGGATACCTCAATGTTCGAAACGCACTTTCGAGGATTCACGACTACGGTGCCGTCGCGGTGGTCAACGAAAACGATTCCGTCGCGGTCGCGGAGTTGATGACGACATTTGGCGACAATGATCACCTGGCGGCGCAGGTGGCTGGACTCTTTAGCGATTCATTGCTCATTATTCTCTCCGATGTCGCCGGGCTCTTCGATGGACCGCCCGAGGATGACTCGAGTCGCAAACTGGACCTGGTGGAGTCCATTGACGAGCGCGTCATGGCGATGGCACAGTCTCACCGTTCGACGACGAGCAAAGGCGGTATGGCGAGCAAGCTTGCGGCAGCACAGCTCGCGATTTCGCATGGGCAAGCGGCGATCATCGGGCCTGGGCGGACCGATGATGTGCTACAGCGGGTGATGGCCGCAGAGAACATCGGGACGTTGTTTTTACCCAAAGGGCGGTCGATCCGTGGCCGACGCCGCTGGATCGGTGCGTCCGCGGAGATCGAAGGCACGCTGGTCGTGGACGCCGGTGCCGTCACGGCGCTTCGTGGTGACGGCCGCAGTCTGCTCGCCATCGGTGTGACGGATGTGCGCGGCGACTTTGAAGCCGGGGCGGCGGTTTCGGTGGTCGACGCGGAGGGTGAGGAGATCGCCCGAGGACTCTGCAACTACCCGTCCAATGAGGTCCGGCGCATCGTGGGGCAACCGAGCGAATCGATCGCTGACATTCTTGGACACCGTCCCTATGATTCCGTCGTCCATCGCGACAACATGACGTTGCAGTGAGGAGCGTGCACGAAATCGATGCCTGCTGGGGTCGGCAAAGACTCCGCGTGGTATCGATATGTGACGTAGAATCCGGCGGCAAGATTCGATCAGGCAGCAGAATGATGAAACAAGATCGTGGGCTTTCGCGGATTGAACTGGTGGTGTTGCTAACGCTGGTCGCGATGGTCGCCTCACTGTTTTTGCTGCGTGCAGGATCAAGTCGAGAATCGGCGCGGCGGATCGATTGCGAGAACCGTCTGCGATCGATTTTCCTGGGCATGCAGAGTTATACGCTGCAGTACGGCCACTACCCCATCGGCACTCAGGATTCCTCCTCGCCGATCCGGAGCGAGCCGCGCGGCTACCACCAGAATTGGATCTCCGGTTTGCTGCCGCAGCTGAACCAGCAGTTGTTGTTCGAACGAATCGACTTCAAGTTTGGCGTCTATGCGGATGTAAATCGACCGATCGGAGAGGAGCGCTTGGCGGCGTTGATGTGCGCTTCAGCCGGCGAGACTTTGTCCGCGACCTCAACATCGTACGTCGGGATGACGGACTCCACCGAGACGCCGATCAATGAAGCCGGCGACGGGATGTTTCTCCTCAACCGGCGGTTGTTTACCAGGGATGTGATCGACGGAGAGAACTACGTTCTGTTGATCGGTGAAAAGGCGTTTGACTTCGGCCCACCGCTTGCTTGGAACAGCGGGACCCGCGTCAGCTTGCGCACCGGCGGTTGGCCAATCAATGCGCCCCCACCAAGCGACGTTTCGCCGCTGTTGGTGGGCGGGCTTTCGAGCAATCACGCGGGCGGCGTTTACGGTTTGATGGCGGGCGGTGAGTTTCGTTTCTTGACCGACCAAACGGATCCCATCCTGCTGAAGCAACTCGTTGCCCGTGACGATTCTGCCGCGCAGCGTGATGAAAACTGACCGGGTGATCGCACGCTAGCGACTTCGATTTCGGGTTGGCCGCCGCGCCACGGGAAAACCCTCGGCCGCCTCGTCGGGGGATGTCGCTTCGGCGGAAGCTAGATTGTCTTGTTGTCCCACCGAAATCGCGCCCCTTTTGCCGCTCAGACGCATGACCCAAGCCTTCGTCGGCCGACAACCGATCTTTCGTTCTAATCTGGATGTCGATGGCTACGAATTGTTGTTTCGTAGCGGTGACAAGTCGTTCGCGGATGTCAAAGACGGTGACGTCGCGACCGCAAACGTGTTGATCAGCGCGTTCGCGGACATCGGATTGGACACGCTCGTCGGGCCGAAGCGTGCTTTCGTCAACCTGACGCGCAACCTAATTGTCGATGGAAATCTGTCGTGTCTGCCAACGGACCGATTGGTGTTGGAAGTCTTGGAAGACGTTCCGGTTGACGAAGAGACAATTGCGGCGATCACGTCGCTGAAGGATCAGGGTTTTACGATCGCGCTTGATGACTTCGTCTTTAGCAGAGACCTGATTCCGTTGATCGGACTGGCGGACATCGTCAAAGTCGAGTATCCGGCGATCGCACACGACGAGTTGGCGTCACACGTCGATCAAATTCGGTCCTGCGGCGACGTTAAGTTACTCGCCGAAAAAGTGGAGACTCAAGAAGACTACGAGCGTTGTGAGCAACTCGGTTTCGATCTCTTTCAAGGCTACTTTTTTTGCAAGCCCCAGGTCGTTAGCGAAAAGACGATGCAAAGCAATGTTGCGGCGATCATTCGCGTCGTCAATGAATTGCAACGCCCCGACATCTCCGCCGCCCGGGCCGAGCGGATTTTGCAAACCGACGCGAACCTGTGTTACCGATTGTTGAGGTTTGTTAATTCGGTGAATTCGGCCACGACCAAGGAAATCGAGTCGGTCCGCCAGGCGGCCGTGCTGATGGGAATCGGCCGAATTCGTTCCTTGGCCTCGATGATGTTGCTTTCGGCCGTCGACGACAGCAAGCCACGAGAGTTGATTCAAGTCGCGATGACTCGTGCCAAGATGTGCGAACTACTCGCCGAAGCGGCGGCTGAAAGTGATGCCGATCGTTTCTATACACTGGGGCTGTTTTCGGTCTTGGATGCCTTGTTGGATCAGCCAATGGAGGAAGTCGTTACCAAGCTCCCTTTATCGGACGAAATGCGTGCGGCGCTGGTGGGGCGAACCGGCCGACTCGGAGAAGTGCTTTCCGCGGTGATTGACTACGAGCAAGGCCAGAGCGAATCGCCGGTCCACCGAGAAGCGTCGCTGGCTTTCGAGAAAACGCTTCGCTGGATGGCTGGGGCCGAAAGCCGACTCGCCGGCAATGAACCCGCAGTCGCGTCGTCGTGATCGTGTGACGCGGACCCATTTGCGTCTGGCAACCAAACGACGCCTCCTTGTCTGTCTGTGAAAGGTCTTGGTCAATGGTTCGCGTCGTCGAGGCTTCATGGAAACCCGCGGTTGACATTGGCTCTGGCAGCCGTCAATCTTAGAGACAGCGAAATGATCGCCGCCGCGTAGCGACGTGCTACCGGGCATCGGACTTACCCGATACGTGTCTACCTTCATGTATTAGGGAATCCGATGAAAGACTCGCTATCAGTGTTGAATGCTGTCTGGGGTTACGACTCTTTTCGTCCTCTCCAAGAGGACGTGATCGAACAAGTCTTGGCGGGACGCGATAGCTTGACGGTCCTGCCAACGGGAGCCGGAAAGTCACTCTGTTTTCAGCTACCCATACTGTGCCGAGAGGGTCTAGCGTTGATCGTCTCGCCGCTCATCTCGCTGATGACCGATCAGGTCAATGCGCTGGTTCGACGCGGCGTCGCCTCTGCCGCACTTCACAGCGGTCTGTCGGAGACGGATCAGTCCAAGGTGGTCGAACGAGCGAGAACAGGACAATTGAAACTGCTGTACGTCTCGCCGGAGCGGGCGATCGGTTCGAAATCCTTGGCGTTCCTCGAGGATCGTCCTCCGATCTATCTCGCGATCGATGAAGCACACTGCGTCAGTGCCTGGGGGCACGATTTTCGGCCTGAGTATTCGCGACTGAAGGAATTTCGCGAAAGACTTCCGGGCGTCCCGATGCATGCCTTCACCGCGACGGCGTCTCCGGCGGTGCGAGACGATATCACGGCAACACTGGAATTGGATGATCCGCACGTGACGCTCGGAGATCCAGATCGTCCGAACCTGCACTACCGCGTTTTGCGCAGCCATCGAAAAATGCGGCAGATCATGCAAGTCATTGACCGCCACCGGGGCGAGGCGGGCATTCTGTACTGTTCCACCCGGCGCGAAGTCGAGATGACCGCCGCGGCGTTGGTGGCATTGGGCAAAGACGCTCGCGGCTATCACGCCGGTTTATCCGATACGCAGCGGGCGGAGACGCAAGCCGCATTTCTTGAGGACCGCTGCGAGATCCTGGTCGCGACCGTCGCCTTTGGGATGGGCGTCGACAAACCAAACGTTCGCTACGTCATTCACACCGGGCTACCCAAGTCGATTGAAAACTATCAACAAGAAAGTGGCCGGGCAGGTCGCGACGGAAAGCCTTCCGAATGTGTAATCCTGTATCGTCCCGCTGATTACCTTCAGTGGAAAAAGCTGATCTCATTGGAAGGTGACCACGCGCACCAGTCACTCCTCGAGATGTACGAATTCTGTCTCACCGTTACCTGTCGCCACCGTTGGTTGGCCCGTCGATTCGGGCAAGTCGATGATCGAGAAAACTGTGGCGCTTGCGACGTCTGCCTGGGTCAACTGGAACTCGTCGAAGACCCCACACAAACAGCACAGAAGATTCTTTCCTGCGTCGTGCGGCTTCAGGAGAAGTACGGATCACGTTATACCGCGAGAGTCCTCGTGGGGCAGGAGGACGAGCGCATCGCAAAAGCGGACCACGACAAACTCAGCACATTCGGTCTGCTCCGCGAGGTAGGAGCAATGACGGTGCAAGCTTGGGTCGCCCAGTTGGTCGAGCAACGCTATCTGAATCAGAACGGCAAGTACCACACGCTCAGCCTCACCGCCGCCGGACGTAGGCTCCTGATCGGGGATGGAGCGCCGAAACTCACCGCCGCCCCCAGCAACGAACGCGGATCGGGCGATCAGCAGACCGCGGGTACAGCGGACGGTCCGTTTGTTCCGTCGCCGCAGTCGCTCGCGTCGTTCAAGCACTTCGAAGGTGGCGGCAACTTGGACGCCGTCGCCAACAAGATGGCGCGCGCCAAAAGCACGATTGTGAAGTACCTGACCGAATATGTGCGCTATCATCAGATTGCCGACCCAAGTCCTTGGGTCGACCCCGCCACGGCGGCGAGAGTGCTCCAGCACAAACATCTCGCCGAATGCGGAAAACTGAAACCGCTGTTCGAGCACTTTGGCGGCGAGGTCAGCTACGACGAAATCCGGATCACGCTGGCGTGCGACCATTGCGCTCGCGAGCGATCCGAGGCGCCGTCGAGCCGCAAACGCTCTGGTCCGCGATAGGACTCATGTCTTGACGCCGGCGTCAAGGAACAACGTGAACAGGACGGATTTTCGGTCGCCCGCCGGGATCGGTCGTCAAACGCAAACGCGGAGGCTGCTCGCGGTGAGTCGTGGTAGTGCGCGTAGTGGTGGTAGTGCGGTGCGATCGTGGTAGTGCGGCGTGACCGTGGTGACCCGTCGAGCACTCTCGGCGACGCGCGGGTACGATA
>JBCBLJ010000856.1:0-3487 GCA_038520195.1 Planctomycetota bacterium | reverse complement strand
TGCAGAATTTCAGGAACGCTGGAATGCGAAGAACTGGCAGTGAATGGCATTAAACTCGAACGGAATTCTCTTAACGTCTCACTCGAGGGGCAGCTTTGCGTAGAACACTATTCGCTCTCACCTAATTTTGAACTTTTCTTACCGCCTGGAGAGTATTCTCTTACGGCTTACGGAGCGAAACGCGGAACGCTAATAGCGAAGCGATCGTTGTCGATACCAAAGGGCGTCGAGGAGATGAGGCTGTGTCCGATACAACTCTCACTCAAAGGGGCGAAGAAATTGGCGGGGCTTCCGGCTCCCGAACTGACCGACGTGATCGCTTGGAAGGGAGACGGCCCAAAGTCCCTGCGGGACTTAAAGGGGAACGTGGTCTTGCTGGATTTCTGGGGGCACTGGTGCCACGCCTGTATTGTCAAAATTCCCAAACTGATCGAACTCGACAATCGTTATCGTGATCAAGGATTGAGAATCCTAGGGCTTCACATCGATTCCGGAAACAGAATCACATCGTTATCCGAATACGACGATTATGCAGACTCACTAAAAAGCGGTTTTCTCAACGGAAAAGAAATCACGTATCCCATCGCATTGATTGCCGAGAAACCAACCGCTTTTCGCGGAAACTCTGAGAAGGATGCGACATGCAAAGTAGCTTCCGACTACGGGGTGAACAGTTACCCAACAATGATACTTATTGATAGAAATGGCAATGTCGTCGGTGAGTTCCGAGACACTCCTAAGGGGCGTGCCGGTCTCGAGATGCTTCTGAACACACCTGAGGTTAGTGACCGATCAGTTCGTTGATCGTCGACGAACCACGCCATGCACGTGCGGACTGGGAACGTCTGATTGACTACCGGTCGGGAATCCCGCCTGGGTAAGTGCTAGCCACGCGCCCAGCACCGCACCGCGTTTTCAATTGTCTCATGGCCGAGAAAGCCGCGCGGCGACGTCAATGGTCAGCAGCAGCAATAGCGATCACTGTCGCCATGATCACAGAAACTGGATCGAAAACCGAAAACGCTTCAACGCGATCCTCCGGCGGAGTTGCCATCCGTTCGGGCTGCTCGCAGCAAGTCGGTCAGCTCGCGGCCGCGACGACGGCGGCGACGTTGATGCCGAAGTGCTCGTAGACTTTGGCGAACGGGCCGCTGGCGCCGTAACCTTCCATGCCGACGAATTTGCCGTCCAGGCCAATCCAGCGATCCCAAGACATCCGCAGTCCCGCTTCAACGGCGACCCGGTTGGTCACTTCCGGTGGCAGCACTTGATTGCGGTATTCCTGACTTTGCTCGGCGAAGATGTCCATGCACGGCATGCTGACGACCCGAACGTTCTTGCCCGCGGCGGTCAACTCTTCGCCGGCTGAAACAGCGAGTCCGAGCTCACTGCCGCTTGCCATCAAGATCACGTCTGGCGTGCCTTCGCAATCCGACAAGACGTAGCCACCCTTCGCACAACCCGATGCCGGCGCGTACTTGGTACGGCAAAGCGTTGGCATCGATTGACGCGAAAGAACCATCGCCGAGGGGTGATCATCGGTCGTCATCGCAGTGCGGTAGCACTCGGCGACCTCGTTGGAGTCGCCGGGGCGGAACACGTTCAGACCCGGAATGGCACGACAGGCCGAAAGATGCTCGACGGGCTGGTGAGTCGGTCCGTCTTCACCAACACCGATGGAATCGTGCGTCAGAATATAGAGGATCGGTTGATGCATGATCGCCGACAAACGCATGGCTCCACGCATGTAGTCGGTAAAGACGAAGAACGTCGCGGCGTAGCCCCGTAGACCCGACAGGCAGATGCCGTTGACGATGCCCGCCATCGCGTGCTCGCGGATGCCGAAGTGCATGTTGCGGCCGCCGTAGGAGTTCGGCAGGAATTCACCGGCTCCTTCGAACTTGAGATCGCTCTTGTTGCTCGGCGCGAGGTCCGCCGAACCGCCAAGCATGAACGGCACGTTTGCGGCGATCGCGTTAAGTACTTTGCCGCTGCTGTTTCGCGTCGCGTCGCCTTTCTCGCTCGCTTCGAACTCGGGGATATCTTTGTCCCAGCCCGCGGGAAGTTTGCCGTCAAAGATGGCTTGCAGCTCAGCGGCTTTCTCGCCGTTTGCTGACTTGTACGACTCCCAGGTATCGTTCCAGGTCGCGTAGGCAGATTCGCCTCGAGAGCCAACGTTGTTCGCGAAGTGCTCGATGACGCCTTCGGGAATATGGAACTTTTCTTCGGGTGGGAAGCCGTAGGTTTGCTTTGCCAGTTCGACTTCGTCCCAGCCCAGCGGCGCGCCGTGTGCCCCATGCGTGTTCTGCTTGTTCGGTGCCCCGTAACCGATGATGGTTTTGCAAATGATGATGGTCGGCTTACCGGTGCAGCTCTTGAACTCAGAGATGGCCGCGTCGAGGCTCGCTAGATCGTTGACATCGGCGACGTGGATGACGTTCCAACCGAGTCCCTCAAATCGCTTTCCGACGTCTTCGGAGAATGCGAGGTCGGTGTCGCCTTCGATCGTGATGCTGTTGTCATCGTAAAGCCAGCAGAGGTTGTCCAACTTGAGGTGGCCCGCGACGGAAGCCGCCTCGCAGGCGACGCCTTCCATCAAGTCTCCGTCGCTGCACAACGCGAACACGTCGTAGTCGAACAGGGTGTGCGTGTCGGTGTTGTAGTTCTCCGCCAGCCACTTCTGGCTCATCGCCATCCCGACGCTGTTACTGACACCGGCACCGAGCGGGCCGGTGGTGGTCTCGATGCCAGCCGCCTCGGCGTACTCCGGGTGACCGGCGCAAACGCTGCCGATTTGACGGAAGTTCTTGATGTCGTCGAGCTTGATCGAAAGCTCGTCGAGCACGTTGCCGTTCTTGTCGGTCGCTTTGACGCCTGCCAAATGGAGTGTGCTGTACAGCAACATCGACGCGTGTCCGCACGACAGGATGAACCGATCGCGATTGGGCCAATGGGGCTGCGCCGGATCGTACTGCATCACATGGTTGAACAGCTGGTAAGCGATCGGGGCCAATGCCATCGGCGTGCCGGGGTGGCCACTGTTGGCAGTCTGAACCGCGTCCATGCTAAGGGTGCGGATGGTGTCGACGGCGAGGTTGTCGATGTTGGTCGATGCGACGCTCATTGGGCTGTTCTACTGCTTCTTTTTTGACGTTCGGGATGCATTCAATGTGTTAAGAGCCTAGCGAAAATGGGGCGATTTCGGAAGACCGAGGGGGACCCGCGACCGTCTCCGTCAGGTGGCGACGAGTGCTCTCCGCCCCGTGATCGGATCGCTTGTATCGGTCCGCTATGAGCGTTGGTTAGCGGTTGCCGCTTTGTCACCCATAGCGATGACGTTTTGGGGAAATTGGACAACCACCGTCGCTATTGTGTCGAGTCATCCGATGGCTTTTCCAGCTCACGGACCAGCACCTCCTCGCCCTCGACTTTGACCTCAAAGCAGTCGACTTTGACGCGTGGATTGTCTTCCCAGGTCCCGTCGGTG
>JBCBLJ010001152.1:0-1896 GCA_038520195.1 Planctomycetota bacterium | reverse complement strand
CGTGATCTTCTCAAGCGAACAGGGCTCCCAGTTTCCGGGCAACAAGTGGACGAACTACAACACCGGCGTACACACCGCGATGGTCGTTCGTTGGCCGGGCGTCACACCGAGAGGGCGACGTACCGATGCCCTCGTCCAATACGCCGATGTCCTGCCGACACTCTTGGAAGCCACCGGTGAGGTCGTCGATCCACGCCGCTTCGATGGCATGAGCTTCCTTGGTGTGCTTCGTGGTGAGCGGGACGAACATCGCGGTTTCGTCTACGGAACGCACAACAATATTCCCGAAGGCCCCTCGTACCCGATTCGGTCGGTCACTGACGGCCGCTACCACTACATCCGCAACCTTCAGAGCGAAAATCTGTATATCGAAAAGCACCTGATGGGGATAAAAGGTGATGGAAAGCTCAACAACAAATATTGGCAGACCTGGGTGTTCGAGGCGTTCGACAACCCCAAAGCGATGCGGCTTATCCAGCGTTACCAGTTGCGGCCCGCGGAAGAACTCTACGATTTGCGCAGCGACCCCTACGAGATGAACAACCTTGCGGGGAGCCAAAGCACCGAGGAGGTCCGGGAAAAGCTGAGCGACGAACTCGATCGTTGGCTGGCGGCTCAGGCCGACCCGGGCATCGAGCAAGATACGCACGAAAGCCATCAAGCCGCCCGCAAGGGTCAGCATCGATTCCGTCCTCAATAACGTTTCATTGATCGCAAGAACATGCTTGTAACGGAAGCCGATGACCGTGCGAACCGCAAGCTCGCGGTCGGACTTTCGATAGCGACCGCCATCGTGTCGATCGTGATGGCACTGGCTTTTGCTCCACTCGTTTTGACGCTACCCACCGCGGGCCTTGTTTACGTAATCATTCGACGCCGTGTCGCGCGCCGAGTGAAGGTCCTCGCCAAACCGTTTCGGCAGGACCTCGAAGCCACGCTCAGCCGCGACGTCGAGTTCTTTCGGGCACTGGACGAAACCGGAAAGAGGCGTTTCCGCGACCTTGTGAAAGTGTTTTTGGACGAGGTTCGGATCACGGGAATTCGAACCGACGTCGATACCGAGACCGAAGCGCTGGTGGCCGCGAGTGCGGTCATCCCCATCTTCGGTTTTGAGGACTGGGAGTATGCGCGGCTCGGCGAAGTCTTGATCTATCCGGGGCGATTTGACGACGAGTTCAAAACAGACGACGGAGTGGAACGTCGGACACTGGGTATGGTTGGCGTCGGGCACCTGAGTGGCGTGATGATTCTTTCGAAACCGGATTTAATCGCCGGTTTTCGCAACCCGCAAGACAAACGGAATGTCGGCATTCACGAATTCGCGCATCTGGTCGATCGTGGCGATGGCATCATCGACGGTTTGCCGCCGGGCGTCGAGCTTTCGACGGCAGCGCCCTGGATTGAATGGGTCGGTCAAGAGCTGAAGAACCGTCCCGACGGACGGCACCATATCGACGACTACGCCTACACCAATGAAGCCGAGTATTTCGCCGTGCTCAGCGAGTACTTCTTCGAGGCTCCCGACGTTTTGGCCAAACAAGCGCCGCCCGTCTATCAAATGATGGAGCGGATGTATCGGCAAAACACGAAGAGTCTTCTTTCCACCCTCGTCCCACGAAAGAAACGCGTCGGGCGAAACTCAAAGTGCCCCTGCGGAAGCGGGAAGAAGTTCAAAAAGTGTTGCCTTCGAAAGTGACTACTCCGGTGTGGTCTGCTCTGATGATGGATCAGACGGCTCGATGAATGATCCGGCCAGCCACATCCAATGTCATTTGCCGCCAACAGTTCGGGGTTTCACACGCTCGGCTTTCCGCAGGAGCGCGTTTGCACTCACATCGACCCGCGTCCTTCGATTGATTGTGCCCTGCAGAGCGTGCGGGCATGCTGCATTTCCTT
>JBCBLJ010000478.1:0-6538 GCA_038520195.1 Planctomycetota bacterium | reverse complement strand
TTCCTGACCGGCGAGCGAGTCATCGAGCACGAGTATGATGCCAACAATCGGGTGATCACGACGACGGACGCGTTGGACCGGCGAACGACCTACACGTATGACGCGGTCGGTCAGATCGTCGAGAGCACATTGCCACTCAGCAACGGGGCGTCAAACTCCTCTCGCAACACGTTCGTCTTCGACGGAATCGGAAGGTTGAGGGAGTCTACCGACGGGCTCTCGCAGACGACCAAGTTCGGGTACGACGGCGCGGGGAATCAAACGAGCATCACCGACCCGCGCGGCGATTTCTACACGGTGCGAAGCGAATACGACGGGATCGGCAGGCTCGTCTCCATCACGGAGCCGACCGGAACACAGTCGTTGCCGGGGCCGGTAGCGACGACGGAGTTTTTCTACGAAGACGCTGGAAGTGTGGTCCGCGAGATTGATCCGCGAGGGTCCGCCTTTGAATCGATCACGTACTTCGATATCGAAGGCCAGATCGCTTCAATCGACCAAGCCGACGGACGGTCCGCAGAGAGTCTTACGAGACTTCGCACCGACTATGAATTTGACGCTGCTGGATTTGTTGTCGCCGAACGAGACCACCGCGGTGGCATCTACGACACACTGTTCCAATACGACGCGGTCGGAAATCTGCTCCGCATCGACTCACCCGTTGGGACATTGGAGACTCCGGGACGGAGGGCGCAGCAGTTTACGTACAACGAAATCGGCAAACCGACCGAAATCATCGGCTACGGTGGCATCGCCGATGTGACTCGGTACGAATACGACGCGGTCGGGCAGATGACGGCGGCGATCGATCCTCTCGGAAACCGAACGGACTGGGTCGTTGATCGCTACGGGAATCGTCAACAAACGTCCGATCGATTCGGTGCGACGACGGTGACTTACGATGCCGGGGACCGTGCGACTCGAATCATTGATGCCCTGGGACAGGAGACTCAGTTCAATTACACGGTCGTTGCCGAGATGGAAACGATCGTCCAGATCGATCCTCGGAGCAATCCGCACACAACGCAGTTCGACGTGCTTGGTCGACCGGTCGTGCAGATCAATCCGTTGAACCAGCGTACAACCTTTGGGTACGACGCTGCGGGCAACCCGACGCGGGTCATCGATGCGAATGGAGTGCTTCACGAAACCGAGTTCGATGCACGGAATCTTCCGGTCCGTGAATCGAATGCGGTTGGCACTGAAGATGCTATCAGCATCCACTTCACCTATGACCTTCTGGGACGCGAGATTCGTCGCACCGATCCCCGAGACAGCCAGGGTAACTTCTACGCCGTTGAAACGGCTTATGACGCGCTCTCGAGACCGATTCGGACGACGCGTTCGGCCGCAACTCCGACGAACCCCAACGCTGCCAGAGCGACCTCTGCAGAATCAAACGGCCAACTGGTGGAAGAGGTCTTCTACGACACCGCCGGCAACGTGATCCGCATTGTCCCAGAGGGCGGCGACTCTTTCGCTGAAACCTTCACCTATGACCTTGCTAACCGTCCAGCTTCTCACACGTTGCCCACCGGCGTCGAGGATGACGAGCGTCAGAGCACGATTCGATACGTCTATGACAACCGCGACCGGCTGGTCGAAACGACGGACCCACTCGGGCACACAACCAGCTGGGAATATGATCTGATCGATCGAGTCACCCGCAAGACCATCGCGAGTAGTGAACGTGGCGACCTCGTCGAGTTGTATGAATACGCGGACGAGTTTGGCGGAAACCGATTGACCGTCACCGACGCGACCGGCGCAGTCGCCGAGGTGCATCATTACGACGTGCTTGGGCGTGTGAACCGCATCGAGCAACGTGGCAACCCCGATTTGATCCGGGAATTTGACGCGTCCGGAAACCTGACCCTCGAGGAGCAAGGCCGATGGCGCGAGAGCTATTCCTACGATGCGCGCGACTACCAAGTCGGGATCACAGATGCGGAGGGGAACACGCGCGTCCTTGAATATGACGCCGTGGGCAACCTTCTGAGAGATCGCTCACCCGGTAACATCAACGCCGTCGAATTTACATACGACGCGCTCAATCGTGTGAGCACTCGGACCGATGGGGTGGGCGCTGTCACAAGCTACGAGTACGACGCAGCGGGATTGCTTACATCGTTGACTGATGGCGAGGGAACCGCAACGACGTTCGAGTACGATGCGACCGGACTGGTGATCGCACGCACCGATTCACTTGGGACGGAAAACTACACGTACAATGCCGCCGGACAACGGGTCCGAAGCGTTGATCGTGCCGGACGCGAGCGACGGTTTGTGGTGGGGCGAGACGGAACGACTCGTGTCGAACAGTGGCTGAACGAATCGGGCGACGTGATCCATGAGATTCAGTTCGCAATTGATGCCGCCGGACGCCTGACGAATGCTCAAGAAGGCGCGTACACCGTTGCGTTCGCGCCACATGACGACGCATCGAACCATCTTAAGGCCCAAACTCTAACTCAGTTCGATCGAACGATCGTCCTGGACCAAGATGTTGATGAACTGGGCAGGCTCGCGTCCCAGACGGCCCAGATTGACTCGGATTCCAGCTTCGCGAGTTGGGATTACACCCGCAATGCGAGTTCACAGCGGTTAACCAACATCACGCTTTCAGGACCGTCGATCGACGCGGTCGACGTCGGACTCAGCTACTACACGGACCTTCCAGACAGCGTCAGCCAAGTCACGCGACAGGTTACGGGCGGGCCCGTCGTGACATCACAGTTCGTGATTGATTCACGCGGCTTGATGACATCGGCGACCCATTCGGAGCCTTCTGGAGTGATCGCCGAGTATTCCGCGACCTTCAATGCGAACGGGCTGGTTGCGACCGAAACGGATTCACGTGGGACGTCGACGTTCATTTACGACGACGCGAATCGCCTCGTGGGCGTCGAACGACCGGGGGCGTTGCCCGACGAGGTTTACGAACTGGATTTGGTTGGCAATCCATCGGATGCCGACACGGTCGTTGGGTCAACCAACCAGATCGAAGAGGACGCCAACGCGACGTATGCCTACGACGGCGAGGGCAATCTGGTTGAAGTCGTCGACAAGGAGACCGGTGACCGCACGACCTACGAGTGGGATTTCCGCAACCGGCTGGTTCGAGTTAGCGAGTTCTCTTCCGGCGGCACCGAATTGGCGCGCGCGACGAATGAGTTCGATGCTTTTGATCGGCGCGCCCGTCAGACGATTTCGCAAGCGGGACAGGACGGATTGGAGGTGGTCGAAGATCGGTTCTTCATTTACGACGGGCAACGTCTTCTTGCCGAGTATCTGGTCGATAGCTCCGACGATGTAACTGTCGACGTGGTGTACCTCGTCAATCCGGAATCCGCTACGACGCTCGCGGAAACGCGCGGCGTGGGGCAATCGGACTTCTTGTTGAGGGATCGAATCGGATCGACTCGGCTGATCGCCGACGCGACCGATGTATCGGCGAGCGAACTGCATTACGACGCGTACGGTAATCTGGAAATTGCGGACGCGAGTCTTGCGTCCAGCCGATTCCTCTTCACGGGAGCCGAATTTGACGCGGCGCTCGGACTGTATTACATGAATGCGCGATACTATTCGCCGCTCTCGGGTCGATTCTTATCGCTGGACCCGAGTGGATTCGCGGGTCAGGACGTCAACCTTTATCGGTATGCCGGCAGCGATCCGGCAAACTTCAGCGACCCGTCAGGGCTGACTCGCATTTCGATCGGCGGACTTTCGGACCTGACGCACCGCGCGGCGAGTTATTCACAGGGTTTGCCGGATGGATTCAAGGGACGTCTTCAACCGCTGCGATTCTCTCCGGGCCTTTCCTTCGGGGCGAGCGCGTACGCGTCAGCGCTTCAGGACGCGAGCAACGAAGTCGATGCGCTTGTCTCGAGTGCCATCCGTAAAACGGCACCCGCCACCGCCTTCTTGAACCGCGTTGCCGGGCAGGTGTTTTACTATTCGGTGCACGGTGAGTTTGCGCCCTCGGAGCAGATCGCAGCGCAGTCGGGGCGCGAATTGCTGAAGCACCTCGGTGAAGGATTCCGGGATCAAACGCAGCGTTATGAGGCGATGCAACGGAATGTTTCCCGACGGGGCCAAGCGAACTTCACGGGAGACGGACCATTGTCATCGTGGGGCGTCGTCGGCGAGTTCTTGACGCACCACTTCTACGTGCTCGAAGGCGCGAAGAACGCTTTGTTCCAGGGTGCTTCGGATACGTTCGCGATGGCGGCCGATCTGGCGGAGTACCAACTCGAGGTTCATGGCGGTGGCGTGAGCGATCGAACGAACCATCGCTACTACAGCGACGCGTCTCGATTCATCGAACAGAATGGATTTGTTACGACCGTCGGTGCCGCCGCCGAAGGCGTGCTGAGTATCCCGTCGGACCTCGGATCGGGCGACCCTGCGGTCGCCGGCCAAGCACTTGGAAGTTTGGTGGAACTGCTGGTGAGCGGCAAAGGCGGTGCCGGCAAGAGCATTCAAAAGGCCGCCCAGAAGCAGCTGACCTCGGTCGGGAAGAAAGTCCGCGCCGCGGTGAACAAGACCGGTGGTAAGATTCGAAAAGCGCTTCAAGCGAAGCCCGAAGCGCCTTCGCCGACGAGTGCCAAACGGTTTAAAACCGGGCCGACGCCACCGGCGTCGGCATTGGATCAGGCGCCATCATTGCAGGTACGGCAAGTAGCTCCGCAAGTAAGACAAGCAGCGCCGCAACCAAGTCTTGAGTCTTTTTCGAATCAAACGGTACGCTTTTCGAACAGCAACCGTGTCAGCATCAACCTTGACGGAACGTCTAACTTCCGATCGTCGACGTTGACTCCAGAGATCAATTCCAGGCAGACAGCCGTCTCGACTCGTACGTTTGACGATCTGACATTCGACCAACAAGTTCTGCTCGTCGATTATCACCGTGGAGACTACTGGCGTGCCCGCAACTTCTTTGACTCAGAAGAGAACATCCTTTCGGGAGGCTCCCAACTAGCCGACAACGATCTCATCCGAGTGGCGGATGAAATCGCCAAAGACCGTGACGCGATTCTTCGCTACGCCCACGACAAACTCGACGTTGCGTCGCAAGGCAACCCGCGTGCGTTTGCACGCGAACGTTCCAATCTCGCGTTCCTACGTGGCTCGAAGCAGCGAGCGAATGCGGTTCTTTTGGCCCGCAAGCTCAAGTCATCTTCGAACGCGCCTGTACCCAATGCGCGTGCCAATCCACCCACCACGCGCCCTCGCACGCAGTCACCCACTCCAGCACAGCGAGTGAACGCGCCGGAGCCTTCTCGAACGCAACCCGCGAGGCCGAGTCGAGCATCCGATGCGGGACGGCCGCAGGCGTCCTCCGCGTCGCCCGCCTCGAGACCTTCGTCGGGGACGGCCGACGCGCTGACCCGAACTCAGATCGGTTTTGAATTCACGCCGCGTGGCGTTGCCAATCAATTCAAGTCGATCTCGCGATCGGCTCGTTCCGCCGCGAAGTACTTGTATCAGACCACCGAGATCGCGTCGGCGACGACGGGCAGCCGCTCGGTTTCATCGATCTTGAACGGAGTCGATTGGCAGAAGTCTTTGCGCAACTTCGCCAGCAACATTCAAACGCCTGTTGGCAATCTCGGAAAAGCCGTCACCGTTCTTGATACCTATGGAACGGCGATCTTCCGCGAAATCGACTCGCTTGGTTTGGTCGGTTCCGTGCGCAAAGTTGTCGACGGAAAGATCGATGCTTTTGTGGGCGCCAAACGAAGAGCGGCCGGTTCGTTCCTCGGAAAGAAGGCTTTGGAGGGAATCGAGAAGATTCGACAACTTGACGCGGTCAACAATTTTGAGGTCTTCGTCGATGGGATCAAAAACGAAGATCGTGATCGGAACAATCGCGGCCGTTTCTCGACGCTCTATCAGACCGACGCCGAGCGTCAGAAATACGATGAGATCGCCACAAAGGCGACCGCGGCGTGGCACAAGAAGGTTCGCGAGGAGTTTGAGAAAGCATTCCTAGGCGACACGGTCAGTGGAATCAGGGATAAAACGGTCAAGGCGTTGCTTGATAGTAAGATCGAAGTCCGTGCGAATGTTGGAGATCAGTTCGGGAGCAATGTCGCACGCGGTCGATACCGTGCCGCGGCTGCTGACGTCGCGTTCGCGCCGGTCCAAGCCACCTGGACTGTCAAAGGGTTACCGCTTCCCGAGTTCTTGAAACAATCGACGTATGACGTGGTCTATGGCCCGCTCCCCGTGGAACAGCTGGCGTCCAACCCGCAGTCCGTGAGCGAGTCACCCGTCGAAACAGCTCCACTGGCTCGGTCGGTGCAGTCACTCGGCGAGTCTGCGCTCGCGGAGTGGCAACTTGCGATTGGCCAAGCGGTGAACGTTGATCTGAACTTTGTCGTTGAAGATCTACCGTTTGGTGTTCTCGGTAAGACGGTCATTGATGAACGTGATGCTTCAGGTCGCGCCCTATCGGCGACGATCACCGTCGACGATGACGGATCGACATTTGGCTGGGGTAGCCACGGATACGATCTGCCGACGGTCATCC
>JBCBLJ010000221.1:0-10672 GCA_038520195.1 Planctomycetota bacterium | reverse complement strand
CTACGGTGAAATCCTCGGCTACGGGACCACCGCCGACGCTTATCGTATCACCGACATCCCGCCCGACGGTCACGGCGGTATCGCGGCCATGCGGATGTCGATCGCCGATGCTGGACTCGGCGCCAGCGATATCGGGTACGTCAACGCGCACGGCACGAGCACCACCGTCAACGACAAAGTCGAAACACACGCTTGCCGTCAGGTTTTTGGCGAAGACGCTGCCAAGGTTCCTGTCAGCAGTACGAAAAGCATGATGGGGCACTTGATCGCCGCCGCCGGCGTGACCGAGATGATTGTGTGTCTGTTGGCAATGCGGGATTCGGTTTTGCCACCGACCATCAACTATGAGAACCCGGACCCCGAGTGCGACTTGGATTACGTTCCAAACGAGGCTCGGCCGGCCGATGTCAAGTACGCCCTCAACAATAGCTTCGGATTCGGCGGGCAGAACGTGACGCTCTGCCTGAGTCGATTTGACGATTGATGCCCAGAACCGGCGATACCGTGATTCAGAGACAACCCTGATGAAGGACTACACCGACGCGGAACTCGTCGCCTTTCTGGATGAAGCGTTATCGGATGAACGTTCGGTGGAGCTCGAAGCCGCCCTTCGTGACGACGCCGAACTCCGCGAACGACTGATCGCCGTTCGTGGTCGTGAAACGGCCGGATTGCACACGCTTGGCGCCATCTGGCGACGGTCGCGACTGTCATGTCCCAGTCGTGAGCAGCTCGGACAGTTTCTGCTAGGTATTCTTGACGAGGGCGACGCGGACTACATTCGGTTTCACCTCGAAGTCGTTCAGTGCCGTTACTGCCAAGCCAACTTCAGTGACCTCCAGTCAGCCGCACAAGCGGAACAACACACCGTCCGCCGACGCAAGTACTTTCAAACCAGCGCCGGTTATCTGAAAAAGGATTGATGCGTTGAACGCCGTGTCGGCTTACGGCAAAGCGAACGGCGTCGATTGGTAAATCGCGATCGCCTCGTCGGTACTGCGTGCGAGCACAATCGCGAATGCAAGACTTGCGGATTCGCCGGGGGCCAAGTCGCCGAGATCAAAAGCAAGATTCAGCCCCGTGTCGCCGATTCCACCTTCTGGATCAACCGGGCTATTGATGACATCGAACGGGTCGCCGACGAAGAATTGCTCGATCGAGACGGTCGCCCTCGGGTCGCCGGAGCCGAAGCCCATGGTCAGGCCCGCCGGGAAGTCCGCATTGACCACGCTCGCGAGCCCCAACTCGCCATCGAGGACCACATCGTTCGTGGTGTCAGCTCCAACGCCGATCGGCGTGCCCTGGTCGGGATCGTGATTTTCGAGGAAGCCCACATTGGCGAGCGTCGCATCGCCGACGTTGGTCAGTCGCATTCCGAGAGTGATGAATTGCTCGCCCTCGTTGAATACCGCGACGCGCTCGACACGCAATTGATCCCCGATGATTCCCTCGGCTCGAACCCCGTGGAAGTCCCCAGCGGAGAGGTCACTCAACGTGACCGCGAAATCGCTGCCCACCGAGGGTGAACCGTTGGTGAAATTGGTGCCGTCGAACGCAATGGTGTAACTGGCCAACGGGTCGCCAGGCTCCAAGAAGTCGGTTCCCGCAAACTCGAGCCCGACACCGCCGCCGATGAAACTGCCGTCGGCGTTGATGCCAAGCTGGACATCGTTTCCATCAAGCACGAAGGGTCCTGGCTGTTCTTCTCCGACAAGGTCGAACAGGTCGTCGACCGAAGGTCTTTCGATCACGCTGAATCGACTCGAGAAGATGCCATCGCCGAGCACGTTCCCCGAACGATCCGCCACCAAAGACTCGTCGATCTCGAGAAGGTACTCGCCGACGGGCAGGCTCTCGGTCGCGGTGACTTGTGCGAGTTGGTCATCGTCTCTCAGAGCCAACTCCGACGGGACGACAAAATCGTCGTCGTCGCCGAACGTTCCGTTCGCTCCGGGTGCGACAAGTCGGAACGCGGACGCGTCCAGCGATTCGCCCTCGATGGGCTCGTTGAATCGAACCCTGGCCGCCCTCGCACCAAAGAATCGGCTGGCGCCCTCGGGCGGCGTCACCGACTCGATCACCGGCGCGAATGTATCGGGAACGATGGCCAGCGTGATCGGATCGGAGGTCGTCGTATTTCCTCCGGTATCGCTCGCGCGAATCTGCACCGTAAAACTCTCGCCAGTCGCAGCCGCGGGCACCGGCGCGACAAAATCAAACGGGAAGGAGACGTCCGTCGCCACCACGTCACCATTCAGCAGTAGTGCGACATCGCGAACCTGGACATCGTCGGTCACGGCGGCATTGACCGAGATTAGCCCGCCTTCGAAGACTTGGACGCCCGGTGTGTCCGGGTCGACATCCTCCGCGTTGACGCTCAAGGACGCCGTCGGGGCAACGTTTGACGAGTCGAACGGTCGGTAATTGACAACTTCCAGTCGGTTGCCGGCGCCGATGAACCCGATACCGCGACTGATCGCCACGGCGTTGGCGTTGCCGCCAAGTTCAAATTGAGTCAGCAACGCGTCGGTGTCATCGGGGTCGCTGGTGTCGTAGAGTTGCACAAACGATCCGCCGTCGGGAAGCACGAGGCCGACGCCGGAGCCGTTGAGCGCGACGCGCGACGCGGTGAAGAAGTTGTCGGCTCCGTGTTGCAGTTGTGGCGCCGTTGGGTCGGAGACGTCGACCGTTCGGAGGCCACTGCCCGCCAACCAAACCAAGCCGTTACCGGCGCTGATGCCGACGTCGGTCGAGGCGATGCCGACGCTCGTTTGCCCAAGCACCGCCGGGGACTCCGGCCGCGAGATATCCACCACGGCGAGTGTATCTGAACCGGAAACATAGGCGTACAGCGTTGTGCCTTCGCGTGCCAATCCGGTCACATTGCCAGCGCCGGGCAACGCGAGTGCGGAGACGACATCGCCGGTCACCAGATCGATGACGTTTAATCCGTTCCCGGAGGTCGCGAACGCAAAACCGCCGAAGACATCGACCTGACTCGCGCCGACACCGACTCTTCGAATGAGGGCAGGCATCATCGGGTCAGACACGTCGACCAAGTGAAGACCCGTTCCGGTCGCGACGGCGGCAATGCCCAGGATCGTATCGACACCGACGTCGGTCGCACTTCCGGGCAAATCGAGCTGTCCAAGCTGAATCGGCAGGCTGAAGGACGTGGCGTCGACGATGGACAGCCCATGCGAACCGGTCGCGGCAAAGAGTAAATCTCCCTCGGTCGCGATCGCCTGCACCGTGCCGGGCATTTCCAAACTGGCCTGCACACCGGTTGTCGCGGAGACTCCGTCGAGCGGATTGAGTCCCTGCTCCAATTCAGCCGCATCCGAAATCCCATCGCCATCGGTGTCAGGGTTGTCGATCAACGTTCCGATGGCCAACTCACCGAGATCGGGGATGCCATCACCATCCGAGTCCAGTGAATCAATGCCGAGTACGATGCGCTGGTTTCTAGCGACACTTCCTGAGTCACCCGAAAGCACGAACGTCTCTGCAACGAACCCAGTTTCTGCGTCGAAGATGGTTACCGGGAATTGGCGATTCGGAGGAAGGACGTTCACAATTCGTCCATCCGCGCCAATCGTACCCCGAAGTACCTGTCCATCGTCGAGCTCGATTCGAAAGAACCCCGATCGCGTCGGAACGGTTCCGAACTCGACCGCATCGCCGAACTCATTGACACTTTCCTGTGCATTCATTGCACCTCGAAGGGACGCCGATGCAATCGTAGCATCACCGGACTCGACCAAAAGTCCGACGCTTGCTTGGGCGCGCTCGGTGGTCATAAGCAACTGAGTCAGAGCCTCTTCTTCAGCGAGATCCGCCGTTATTTGTTCTCCTGACGCACCGCGGAGCATTGGTGTACCAAAGTTGTCGATGAAGTCCGCGACGTCTTGAACAAAATCGTAGACGTCACGCGCTGCTTCGGCGGCGCGCTCAACCAACTCTGCGGCGCGCCGTGCCGCATCGATCGCCTCCTCCGCGCGACGTTGAGTTTCCTCCACGAATTCTTCAAAACGGTCGACGATATCTTCACCGTTTTTCAAGGCCCATTCGCCCACCCCGGATCCGAGATTGCCAAGTGATCGAACTGCGTCTAACAGGTTGGTCAAAGTCGTTTTGGCCGACAGCCCAAGTCCCAAAGTTTCCGATGCTGCACCAACTGCGGGACCAACCACAGGAGTCAGCTCGACAATGTCACCGACAAAGCCGTTTCCGATTCCAATTAGCGTCTCCGTCGTCACTTCGCCTCCCTTAATGAGGTCGGCGGTTACGTCGAGTCCTGCCGTAATCGTCTCCAAAGCTAAATCGGGGATAGCCGCGAGCGAGGTAATCAGAGAGCCTACTCCCGGCACCGATTCTCCTAACAAGGTGGCGAAGTCTTGGAAAGTATCAGCAACGTTAAAGAGGGTGCTTGTGCCCGATACGAGCGTTGCCGCTGTGTTGCGAAACGCCTCAAAGGCTGGGTCCGCTAGGTCGTCGGCACTATGGCTCTCGGATTCATCTTCCTGTTCCGTTCCCGGGTTGGTGCCGTGCCATCCGGGGGCGAGTATCCCGGTGCCGGGATCGGAGACGATTGACAAACCGTCCTCGCTTACGGTCGCAGTCCCGTTGACGATCCAATCGCCCGCATCGTGATCGAATGAGAAGATCAACGTTTTCTCGCCGGGGGCGAGCCCGTCCACATTGGGAAATGTGACCGCCGCGGGTACGTCAAAGTTGGTCGCACCGCCGGCGCTATTGAAATCGCCGTCGATGCCCGCTTGGATGGAGACCACCAATGGCGGACTGACCCCGACCGGTAAAGGCGCCGGTAGGCGATCCGGTTGCACGGGGATGACTACCGCTTCGGTTGCCGCGTTACCCGCGTCGTCACGCGCCGAGCCAGGTTCGAAGGTCACCCGAAACTCTTCAAACAACGACGGGTCCAAGTCGGGAAACATCTCTGCCAGGTCCGCTAAGCCCGCCTCGCCAAACCCGACATCGGTCGGCTCATCCGACGAAAGCGATTGGACATCGTCCAACGGAAATAATGGCAAGAAGATGTCGTGCGGGACGCCGTCTTTGTTCAACTGGGTCGTCACACCCGGAGTGCTCTTGAATGGCTTGCCGAGGGTTGGATACGTCAATCCGTCTTCCAAGCCTGAGACCGTCGAGCCGTCGATGGTGACGAAGAACTCTGGCGCTGGCACATCCACCAACTCGAATCGTCCTGCCTCATTGATGTCGGGAGTCGACGGATCGTCATCGACGGTGACCGCCTCCAACCCTGGAAACGCATCCACTCGGATGGTCACACCGACCAAGGGTTCGCCGGTCGCCGAGTCACGAACAAACCCAAAGACATTCGTGCCCGGAATTCGGGTGAGCGGAAGGGTACTGAAGTCCGCTGTCGCGACGCCGCCGGGAATGAGGTCGCCGTCGGCGTCGATCGGGATACCGTCGAGATTTTTGATCGCATCCCCGTCCACCATGACTCGGACTTCCGTCGATGGTGGCAACGCTTCGTCGTAAAAATAGGTCGCGAATCGGTTCGTACTCGACACGACGACGCGTCCCGGGACTCGCTCACTGTTTGCAATGACGTAGAACGAATCTTCGGTCACCGAGGCCGCGTCGATTTCTCCGTCAAAGCGAACGATGGTCTCGCGCGCGACGTTGACCATCTCTTCGCCCTCCGCGGGCGAGATGGATTCAATTTCGACGGCGTCCGCCACCGTCAAAGAAACTTCAAAGGTCTCGGTGGCCGTCAAAGGCATCATCTCATCATCATCGCTGACCTGAACGGTGAACGTGACGGGCCCGGGCAGGTCCGCCGCCGATGGTGTCCAGCGAATCGTAGCGGTCGTTTCTCCCGTCGGCGTGATCGTGGCCGACGCCGGGGCACCGTCCGCTGCCAATGCGAACGTCAAGGATTGACCTTCGTCGCGATCGGTCGCCGTCACGTTCACCACCAACTCGACGCCGATCACTGCCGACGGATCCGTGATCGATTCGATCATCGGCGCGCGGTTACGCGAGATGCCGAGCGCGGCCAGCGCGGATTGCACTTGGTCTTCGAATTCATCACCGGTCGCGAAGTCGGACTGAACCAATTCGAATCCACGCAGGCGTTCATCGCGCGCCGAGAGACTCATTGCATTGGCGATGATCGTGTCGGAGTCACGATTGCCCTGAATGTCCGCGACATCATTCACTCCGACGCCCGTGATCGCGAGCAGGTCATTGCCTTCGCCGGTTCGAACAATCGCATCGTCACCGATCGATGTGTTGATCGCGATCAGTGCATCGCTCTGGTCATCACCAAAGAACTTGAAATCATCACCGACGGAGACATCTTCAACCCGTAACAAGTCGTCACCACGACCACCGTGGTACTCAAAGATGTCCGCGACCGCGACGTCGTTCAGTTCTAACCAGTTGTCGTGAGAGTTCCCTTCGAAGCGAAAGTCGTCGCCGATCAGGGCATTGTTCAGGACGATGACATTGCCCACACCCTCGTCTTCAAGGTGCAAGTCATCACGAGTGGTAAGGCCATTGACCGTGAGTTGATTCTCGTGGCCCGTCAGACGCACCGTCAGCACATTCGGGATCGCACCGAACGACTCGCGAGTGACTTCGTTTCCATCGACATCCGAGACAATGATCGTGCCATCACCCTCGATGGTCACCACACCCGACGTGTTGCTGCTGGGAATGGTTACTGTCGGCGAGTCGCCACCGCGAATCACCAGACTCGGTGTCGACGAACGGGGAACATCTTCGCCGGCCGCTGCCAGACCGTTGATCACTCGCAAAGCGTCGGATGGCGTCACTTGCCCATCCGCGTTGGTGTCCGGGTAGATGGTTGTCTGGGGTAGGTTTTCGGCCTCCGCTTGTCTCCCCAGATAGTTGATGATCGCGATTACGTCGCGTGGCGAACGCTGATCATCCGCATTGACATCCAGCGGATCGACGGGATTTGTCATGTCACCGGCTAACAGATCCCGTCGACACAAGCTCTCGAGTTGAAGTCGGCGAAGCCGTCGAACACGTTTCTTTGAATTGCGCGAATACATGATGTCTGCCCAGTGCGGATTTAGAAGGAGATGCGACCATCCAAATCGAGACACTACGAGATCTCACGCCGGAAATGTTGCTCGGGTGGTTTGATTACTCCCTGGATACGAGATTTAAGATAGCACTCATGCTCACAAGTGAAGTTTTGAACACCACTTGGATGGTTTCGACAAGTCAGCGTGACGTCAGCAAGCGCGGCCCTTGTCGGCCTGCATCCTTGGCAGATGTTTCCAAATATCCGATGGCGGTAAACCACCTGCGAGTCGTCGCAGCGACTCCGCATGCACTTGAGTCACCACCACCAGCGAGTTTCATCGCTTGGGTACGGTCGCTCGATCTCGGTTCTCACACTCGGTTCGTCCTTCCAATTCCCGATCACGTCAGTGGTTTGGATATCGACGCCGCCGGAAATGCTGACGAGCCAGCCCCTGCGAGCCCGAACAAGAGAGCCTTGAGAAGGGATGCCCGTTGGGACTTTGAATTCGGGCCTCCAGGACCCCGAATCGAGTAGCAATGGCAACTCACACTCCGACAGGTCGAGCAACCCGTGGTGAGCAACCAATGCCGCCATCACGCTCAGATCGAAGCAATTCCTCAGTTCGCCGAAGATCGGCCGCTGCCGCGAAAGTGCTTCGTAACTCTCTGTCATCGTGTCCGCCCACTGTTCGGCGAGTGCGTTCTTTTCGCCGGTCTGGACGCGCTGGCCGCGTGAGTTGAAGATCGCATCTTGGGTGAGCGTACGCACACCTTGGCCCTGAAGTCTCCACACCAGACCGTCGGGGGATCGAGACAAAGACTCGTAGTTCGCCCCCATCCACCAACGA
Organism: Planctomycetota bacterium; assembly: GCA_038520195.1. GTDB lineage: Bacteria > Planctomycetota > Planctomycetia > Pirellulales > Pirellulaceae > Stieleria. The sequence continues at coordinate 2,774 of JBCBLJ010000221.1, read as the reverse complement.
GGAGATGTCACGCGTTTGGTCGTACCGCGACGCTGCAGCAGCGTCATGTAGCTCGGCATCCCTTTGACCGGCGACTCGTCGAAGCCCATCGCGTATCGCTTCATCCAGTAGTCGGCGGCGACCATCACGGCCGCCAGGTGTGAATTCCTCGGAACGCCCGTCAACAAAACTTGCTGTGTCCCCAACGCTCGCTCCATCGCGGCCACCGACGCTCGTGCAGAATCACCGGCGCGTAGCCGTAAATTCGAAAATCGCGCGACGGCCGCCTCGGTTGGTTCGATCGAGCAACTGGTGGAAACATCCGGGGTGAGTTCACTGTGTAGAGCGATCGCCAAATCATCCAAACGCACGATCGGCGAACCCGTCTTGGTGCTCACCGTCTGGCCGAGCCCATTCGATCGCCAGCCGCCGGCGGGTCCGGCCAACAACACGTCCTTTCGTTCCACATCGGCGAACAGGTACTCGACGCGGCGAAGCCCGGCAAGGAAAAACATCTCCTCGGAGATCGGCTTTTCGTCGGCCAGACGCCTACGCATCTGTTCGTGCAGTCGTCGTAGCGAAACGACTCGCAGTTCTGCTTCGGCGGAGACTTCGCCGCTGACGGTCGTCGGGTGTATCCAGCGGTCGCGTAGTTGCTCGACGTCTTCGGCCAGTCGGATCACCGACCGGGCATCCATCGACACGCCTCCCACGCTGCCGTTGGGGCCGATCACGGGGGTCACGCCGGTGACGAACAATTGCGTCCCGCCGGATTGAACGTTTGCGATTCCCTGTGAAAGAAGTGGATTCGAAAAGCCGAAGACCACCACCAAGGCTACCAACACGCTCAACCATTGCGGTAATCGATCGGAACTCGTTTTCGTCATTGCATTCTCTCGAGACCGGCATCGTGTTGCGAAATCAGCCACCGATGCGCCGGATGAATCAGGCAGAACGATCCATGAAGACGACGTGATTCGCCTTTTACCGTCGTTTCAACTGTTTGCATTGATCGCGCCAAAACGCACTCGTACACGGACCGTTCGCCTCCGTGAATGCGGCGACCAAGATCGAAAATCAGGACACGTTCGTTGAATTGAATTGCGCGACGGGTGACTGCTCGGGTACACTGTCATTCCCGCCTTTACTCGCCCGCCACAGCCTATGTTGCCCATCCGCGCCAGCTTGATTGTTTTTGGCATTGTCGCCTCATCGTTCGCGATGGCGGATGAGGCATTTTTCGAGAGTCGGATCCGGCCAGTTCTGATCAAGCACTGCTATGAGTGCCACAGCGAGACGGCAGACGTCGTGCAAGCGGGCTTGAGGCTGGATGCCGCAAACAAGATGCTTGCCGGCGGCGATTCGGGACCGGTCATTGTTCCCGGTGACCCCGACGCGAGCATGTTGATCCGCTCGCTCAAGTACGAAGAGATCGAGATGCCGCCGGCGGGGCCGCTGGACAAGAAAATTATCCGTGACTTCGAAACATGGATCGAACAAGGAGCGTTCGATCCACGCGCAGATGCCGAGCCGAACGAAGACGCGGTTGTTGCGGAGATCGATTGGAACGAAGCTCGCGAGTTCTGGGCATTTCAACCGCCGAAAGAACATCCGCTGCCAGAGACCCACCACCGTTTAGAATCGGGAAACTGGATCGATCGCTTTGTCGGGGCTCGACTCGAGAGCGAAGGGTTGAAGCCGAATAGGGCGGCCGATCGCTGGACGTTGATACGACGGGTCACCTTTGACTTAACCGGTTTGCCACCTTCAGCCGAGGAAGTTGATCGCTTTGTCGTTGATCAACATCCCGCCGCCTACGAGCGACTCGTCGACCGCTTGCTCAGTTCTCCCGGGCAGGGCGAACACTGGACGCGACTTTGGTTGGATGTCGCGCGGTACGCCGAAGACCAAGCCCACATTGTCGGTAACAACGATTCGCTGATCTATCCAAACGCCTACCTTTATCGCGATTGGGCTGTCGACGCGTTCGCGGGGGATATGCCATACGACGAATTCATCAAGATGCAGCTCGCCGCGGATGTGATCGCACCGAATGACCGCGAGGCACATTTGGCACTGGGCTTCTTGGGTCTTGGGCCGAAGTACTATCGACGCGGTGCCCCGGAGGTAATGGCGGACGAGTGGGAGGACCGGATCGACACCGTCACGCGCGGTTTGCTCGGTTTGACCGTCGCGTGCGCACGTTGTCACGATCACAAGTACGACCCGATTGAAACCGAAGACTACTATGCGTTGGCGGGCGTTTTCGCGGGCACGGAAATGTTCAACCGTCCGCTAAACGACTCGGTCAAGAAGAAGGGCAAGGACGCCGAGAAGCCCCAAGACGCGGCGCACATCCTTCGCGAGGGAAACCCACGCGACCTCAACGTCATGCTCCGCGGTGACGTCAATCGAAAAGGCGACGTCGTTCCGCGCAGGTTTCTGCGTGCTCTCTCATCCGACGAGCCTCGATCTCTCTCGCGCGGCAGTGGCCGAGTTGACTTGGCCGAGGCCATCGTCGACACCAGCAATCCGCTCACCGCGCGGGTGATCGTCAATCGTGTTTGGCGAAAGCTGATGGGTTCGGGGTTTGTCGAGACGCCCAGTAACTTCGGTTTGCTCGGAGAGATGCCCAGCCACCCGCAACTGCTTGACACCTTGGCCGTCCGATTCATGCGCGAGGGTTGGTCGCTGAAGTGGTTGCAGCGTGAAATCGTGCTGTCGGGGACTTATCGGCAAAGCGGTGTCGCGTCGACGCGCGCGATGGACGTTGATCCGGCCAACCGTCTCTTTTG
>JBCBLJ010000227.1:0-10574 GCA_038520195.1 Planctomycetota bacterium | reverse complement strand
CGGGACATGGGCGGATGGGGCGTCCGACGTTCGGCGCGTGGACGTCGTACGGACTTGGAACCGAAAACGAAAACCTGCCAGCCTACGTCGTTCTGAAAGATGGCCTTCCGGTTTCGGGGGCACCGATCTGGGGTAGCGGCTTTTTGCCTTCCAATCACCAAGGCGTTGAGTTTCGTGGAGGGAAAACGCCCATCCACTTTCTAAATAATCCCGAAGGGACGACCGTCGAGGAACGCCGCGCGGTGGTGGATGCGGTGAAGGAACTCAACGGTCAGGCGTACCAACATTACCGCGACCCGGAGATCGAGACTCGCATTGCACAATACGAGCTTGCATTTCGGATGCAGACTTCCGTGCCGGACCTGGTAGACCTCAGTTCCGAACCGGCACACATTTTGCGGCAATATGGATTGGACGATGCTCAGGGCGCCGACGCCCGCGCAAGCTTCGCCCGCAACTGCCTACAGGCGCGCCGACTGGTTGAGGAAGGTGTGAGGTTCGTTCAGGTGTTTGCAAAGGGTTGGGATCATCACGCGGATATCTATTCCGCGTTGCCTCGATCGGTCCGTAAAGTCGATCAGGCGTGCGCCGCCTTGATTCAGGACTTGAAACAGCGTGACTTACTGAAAGAAACGCTGGTCATTTGGGGCGGCGAATTTGGCCGGACCCCGATGGTGCAGGAGCACAATGCAGGGACCGGTGAGCTGACCGCTCCAGGCCGTGACCATCACAAAGAGTGCTTCAGTATCTGGATGGCCGGAGGCGGAGTGAAGGGAGGGTTCACTCATGGAACCACGGACGACTTCGGTTTCGGCATCGTTGAGAACCCGGTTCATGTCCATGACTTTCACGCGACATGCCTTCATCTGCTGGGCATCGACCACGAGCGACTGACGCACCGCCACCAAGGACGCGACTACCGGCTGACCGACGTGCACGGCCATGTCGTCCACGACATCATCGCGTAACGTCACTTCCGGACCTGTCGCGGCAGATGCTGATCTTGTGGCGCTTGAAGATGACTTACTTTGCTTCGCGACTTTGAAGCGAACGGTGGGCGACATTACTCAGCGCGTGCTGACCGAGGATCTGCGTGGATTGGAGCGTGATGGATATCTGATGCGGACCGTTGACGCCGGCCCACCGGTCGCCGTGTCCTACGCGTTGACGCCGCTGGGACTCTCGCTGGTGAAGAAGATTCAAACCGCTGGTGAAGTGGGCCTGTGAAGCGTTTGACAGAGTGGAAGTAGCGCGAGCTGAGTTTGAGAGCCGAAAGACGTAATCGCGTCATTCGGATGATCGTCAAGGGCGCCCACGCAATGCACGCCAAGTTGCGCAATCGCGTTCAGCTTTCCCGGACGCGTTTGAGTGCGGCGAGAAAGTCAGATGAGACGATCAGACAAGATGGAACTGATCGGGTCGCGCCAGTGGGACCTGTTTGATGTCGGAATAGATCAGATAGTCGCCGCCTTTGCCGTTAGCGGTCCGCCACTCTCGGAAAGACTTGTTGGTCACACGCGTTCCGGAAAGGAAGTTGATGGCGCTGACCGAATTGTCGGAGTCGTCCCAAAAGCCGAGGTGCTGGTCACCTTCAAAACTATAGGAGTCGCGGAGGTAAACTCCGATTCGATCGATGGTCACGTCGTGACCTGATCCCGAAGGCGCGACGCTACCGGACACCAAGACACGGAAGACGAAGTTGCCCAGCCCCGCCATCATGTCATCCATGCCACCGCCGTAATAGCTGGCACCGTAATAGTACAAGCCGTAGTAAGTGTCGCCCGACGCGCCGGAATAAACACCCGAATAGCCGCTCCCGATTCCACGATAATTGATGTAGTCGGCGTCGAGCACGTTGGCCGCTCCGCTGAGTTGCCCGAACCGTTGTGCCGTGTTGGTCAACTTGTTTTTTCGCTGCAACAGTTTTTTGATTTCGCCCTGCGCCGCGGGGTTGGCCCAAACCCGTTCACGAATGAGCTTGTTGTAGGTATCTCGGGCGCGCGAGTAGCCGAGAGCCCATTGCATCGTAATCGTGGACGTATCGGGTGATTGAACCTGAGGCGTTGCCAACGCGGGGCCGGCGAACCAGCGATCCATCAGGGCAGCACCCTTGTCCCAGCCCTTCGATCGCATGATCGCGGGAATATTGGTGAGGTCTAGCGACACGGTCTCGGCTCAAATCGTTTGAGGAAGAGCGGATGAGTTGAAACCGGTTGTCGTGTCCTCGTCTCGAGAGTTGCGTGAGAGTCGAAAGTTTTTTCGGTTTCCTCGTTCGCAATGCAGGACCGCTATCGCCAAGGCACGAGAAACGGCTTGCGGTCTACGGCGGGGGTGCTCTTTGGCGGGGGTGCACCGTGCCGCACGAGCGAGACGCCCGCGCCGCACGGTGGTCACTGCGTCATCAATATCCGTATCGATACTGGAGACGAGGTCGGAACGGATAGGTCGTTGCCCGAACAACGGGCCGTGCCACCGAGCGTACCGGCGTGAGGATGGGTGCCGGTCGGAAAACGGCAACGGGTCTTGGGACGGCAATGTACGGACGCGCGACCACCGTGGGACGCACGACCACGGCAGGCCGGGCGACGACGGCGGGTGCAACGATCGCCGGCGTAACGACGGCGGGTCGCGCGACAACGACTGGCGCAACCGGAGGTGCGTAGCCGACCGAGTAGGAGTACGTCACGTACTGAGCTTGTGCGGTCTGGGAAGAAAACAGCATCAATGCGATGGCAAACGCGCCACCGATTAGCAACCGTGTCATCGGTCTCTCCTTGTTGGGCTTGAGCCAGGGACGACAGAGCTAGCCTAGGCAACCCGTCTTGAATTGTCCATCGAGTGTCCGATCCGCCACCCAGCTCGACGGTCGAGATTAGTCGGGCTCGCAAAATGATGATGGCAGAGCGGGTTTTCGCAGAATCGGTGCGGGCGCGGCCTGAGACCCGATCGTTGCGGGTGTTCAGATGTGAGCGTCTCGGCTCCGACGCCAAACCATCGGCTCACTGTTTGGCGTTTTGCATTTGATGCGAGATTCGCTTGCAATACGCTTCGACGAACTGCATCACCACGGGCTCGCGAAGCGATTCCAGGGTCGGCCCGGTGACCGCAAACTGAACTTTGACCAAATGGGGTTCGCCGGCGTACTGAAACCGAGACGAATCGGGCGCCTCCCAATGTTCCGCAGTACTCCAGGCATAGATCGAGCGCAGGTAGTTGCCCTCCAGATCCCGCGATTGAAAATCAATCACCCAATAGCGATCCGCACCTTCGCTGACTCGGACACGTTGGCCAAGGTTTCGGTACTCGCGCGAACTGTAGCAAACATCGGGCGTGTGCACGGAGATCGGACCGGATGGTCCGAACAGGACGGCCGCTTCGATTTCGCGTCCCGTTTCAATGTTTCGAAAACGATGAATGCTGCTCGAAAAACAACTCAGCAGCCGTTGCGCGTTGCCGCTGATCTCGCTCGTCTGAATTCTCTTCCATCCACCGAATTCATCCGGCAAGTCGGTCGCGGCCGCTCCGAGCCGAACGAGCCTTGCGTCATTCTGCCAGCGATGCGAAAGCCGTCCTTCGAAGCCGGCGCCGAACACGGTCGCCCCGATCGCGATGCCGACAATCACAATTGAAGTGAGTGGTTTCATGTTTGTGGTACTCCTGCTCCAGCGTCAACGCTGGTCGTTGTAGTTGAACCATGCTGGCGATGAAGTCGTCGCAAGGTTTGACGCTGTGAGGGCGTCAACACCATGTTGGAGACGCCGCGTTCGACTGCGAGTTGAAGCTTTTCGGCCGACTCAACCGACTTGCCTTGTCGCATGAGTGCATCGGCGAGCTGTAACGTGACGCGCGGGTCCGCTCTTTCGTTTTCGAGCTTTCGCCAGACCGTCTCCGCTTGGGCCGGATCGTTGTGCAGCAGAATGGAAGCGCGGGTGTCGAGCAGTTCGGGGGTTTCGCGTCCGAGAACCGCAACGGCCCGATTCAAGAGTGCCAACGCATTCTTGCTGGACGCGGGATCGGAGGAGAGTGCCGTCGCCAAGTTGTTCAGGAGTGCGGGGTTATTCGGACTGAGCTTGACGGCGATCGCGAACAGTCGGAGGGCATCATTTCGCCGCCCCTGAATCAGCCGCACGGTTGCAAGGGCATCCAACGCGATCGGGTCGCGTGCCATCTCGTGTTCAGCGGCAAGAAGTGTGTTTTCGGCGCGGGCGTGATCTTCGCGTGAGGTGCCGGGAACCGAAAGAATGGTACTGATGATGCGAAGCACCGCGCGGCGGGCCTCGGGAGACTCCGATTCGGCGGCGAATCGCGTTCGACACATTGCGAGCGCCTCTCCGACTTGACCGCGGCGGTGCGCCGTCTGCACTCGCCGAGCGAAAACGCCGAGAGAGTCATTCTCCACTCGCTGAAGCCACTGTTGCGCGGCGTCCATCATTTCCGCCCGCATGCAGATGTCTCCGAGGGCTTGAAACGCGTTCTGCTTGTCGACGGCGGTTTCTGCGAACTGCTTCATCAACGCTTCGGCGGCGGAGGCTCGTCCCGTCTTGGCAAGCAGTTGGACTCGCAATGCGAGGCTGTCGACGGAACGCTGGCCGGACGATTCGCGGTCGGCTTCTTCGGCCCGCGCGAGCACCAGTTCACACGCGGCAGTCATTTCCTCGCCGAGATAAAACGCGGCGACTTCTCGCAAATGTGTGGCGGTCGCGTCGGGTGCGTACGAGACACGCTCGTACGAGGCGATCGTCTTTTCGCGAAGTAAGCGGCGCGTTTCCTCGTCGGGTTCCAGATCACTGAGTTGATGTTGTACGCGAGCGATCATCAAATCATCGACCGCCGAAGCCCCGTTCGCTCGTCGCATCAATTCCATGGCTTGAAGCAGATTCTTTCGGCGTTCATCGTTCGTTGCGGCCGACTTTTGCGTGACCAACAAGGCGTGGAGTCGATCCACTTCGCGTTGTTCCCCTTTGTCGCCTGCGTATTGTGCCCGCAGTTGCTGGATCTCGACCCAATCGTGTTCGGTGCCTCGCGCCGCGAGAGCCCTCGCGAGGATGGGATACGCTGCGGCGCCGGCGGCGTCCGCTTGTTCCAGTCGACGCGCCCGCCGAGCGTGCTCGATTGCACGATCCAAGTCACCTCGTTCCACGAAATAGATGGCCGCTCCCAGACACATGGCCAAGGTCGCGTCCGCGTCCTTCGCGGCGGCTTCGAAATACCTTCCTGCATCCGGGCGTTTCAAAAGCATGGCACCCTGGGCGTGGAGAAACGCTTGCTCAGCTGCCGTCCGATCCGCCGCATTCAAATTGAGCAACCGCTCGAGTGTTTCAGCGGCTTGTTCGGTGTCTCCCCGACGGACATAGAGGTTGAACAATGACATCGTCGCCACCTCCTTGTTGGCCGTGTCGTCTTCCACGATGCCCAGAAGTCGTTGCTCCGCCTCGTCCAATTGCCCCTGTGCCATCAAGATCTGACTGAGCGCGAGATCACTGGCGGCGGGCGCACTCCCACTTTTCCTTTGAACCCGTCGCGCGAGCGATTCGGCTCGATCCAGTTGATTCAATCCACGCAGGACGGAGTACTTCACCTTGAAACCTTTCTCGGTTTGTTCCAGGTTGTCGATCAACGGCAGGTACCGTTCGGCCTCCACGAGCGCATTGGAAAGGTAAAGCAGCTCGACGAGCTTCAGGACCAACACCGGGTCGCGATTTCCCAATTCGATCGAACGTTTGTAGCCGTTCACAGCCTCGAGTGTTCGACCGCTGGAGGCGGCAATGTCACCGGCCAAGTCATGAGTCCAAGGCCAAAGTGGGCGAGCTTTGAACAACCGCTGTTGTTTGATCGTCGCGTCTTCGAGATGGCGGGCGGCTTGGCGTTCGGAGTCCGCGAGCGCCGCCAGTCGGATGTCCCTGCGCGATTGAAGATAGAGTGACCAATGTCCCTCTTCACCCTCCAGCCGAGGCAGCGCCTGTTCCCACGTCGACGGTTGCTTCGTCATGAGATCGGCTCGCACCGCCAGGTTGACGATTCGCCGAAGATCGTCGTCGGTTTGGTGGCAGGATTCCCAAATCGCTTCAAGATCGCGCCCGGCGCGAGAAGGGTCTTCGTGCTTCAGCCAAGTCGCGGTCAATAGTGCCAGCCGGAGATCCATCTTCGCCACTCGCGGATCATCACCGATCGCCTCACGCAGCGAAGCAATCGCCTCGTCGATTTGACCCGCCGCGGTCAAGCTGCTGGCCCGCAGGATCGGGTCTTGGTCGTCGATCTTGTACGGAGATGGATGGCCGATCGCGGCGTAGGCCGATTGCAACTTCTGGCGAAGCCGAGCATTGTCCGGCAACCCGGCGGAGAGCCGGTCCAATCGTTCCCGAGTGCGTGAGATGCTGCTCTCATCATGACCAACGTGATCGATCTGTATAGCGGCGAGTCGCACTTCCCAGGCAATCTCCGGAGGCGCGCTCTCGGCAAGGCGGGTCGCGTTTTCGATCGCTCGCCGCAACGACTTCTCGGTCAGCTTCTGTTCCAATCCCCGCTCGCTGGCGCGTATTGCGCGAGCAAGCGCCAACCAGTTGGCGGCATTTGATTCGAGGGACGTGAGCCGTTTGTAGTATTCGATCGCTTGGCCGGGCTGTCCCGCTCGAAACCATGCTTCGGCCGCTTGGTTGAGCAGACTCGTGTCACTCGGGTCCTCCTGTGCGGCGCGTCCGAAGCAGTCCGCCGCGACATCGTGTGCGCCGACTTGGGTGTAACACTGTCCCAAACGACTCCAAGCGAGCGAAGCGATCTCGCGATCACCCACATTCAAGTCGATCACCGCGCGAAACGATTCGATCGCGGCGACGAACTGATCCTGACGCGCCGCGGACAAGCCTCGGAGCATGGCAAGCGATTGATCGAGGCTAACGCGCAGGCGTGGTGGCATACGTTGACGAAGCCCCGTCGATTTCAATCGTGTTTCGAGCTGGCGGAGCACTTCCTCGGAATCCGAGAATTCACCCCTGTTGATCTGTGTCTCGGCGACTTTGAGAAACACGCCGACGCTGAGCGGGGATTTTTCGGCGTTGGCGATGCTGTCTTTCCAGGTGCGGATCGCATCCTCCACCTTGTTGCGAGCCATGAAGATGTCACCGAGCGTTTCGAGGGCCGCCGCAGACTTTGGATCCTTCGCCAACAGTTCGGTGACGTGCGTCTCGGCTTCGTTGAGCCTCACGGCTTGTTCGTCGCTCGATTGGACGGGCTGAAGAAGCCGTCTCGCCAACCGTAAACGGAGTGTGAAGTTGCGCGGTTGTTGGTGGGCGGCCTCGCGTAAGTCTGCTGCCACGCCGTCGAGACCGAACCGCGCTCGGTAGTCGGCTCGCGCGATGTACGCCTCGGCATCGCCAGCATGGTTCACCAGCATGGACATGATCGCGTCGGCTCGCGCGAGTTGGTCAGCCTGGAGCGGGAAATTCTTGCGTTGCCGATCGCTGAGGTGATTTGGGTAGGAGCGAAAAGTGTCCGCAAGGCTCTTGGCCAAGTCAGCGTCCGTCGGTGCCGACCGTAAGGCCGATGACAGTAGCTCACCGGCGGTCGGATCGCCGTCGATCGTGTCGCCGCGGACGACCGCGCGGTACGTCGCCAGCCCGGCGATGCGTCTCGCCGCATCGTGGTGAGTCTCATCGTCGATCAGACGGAGGGCATTGCGTCTCGCTTCGCCGAATTCTCCCGCGAGCAGTTGCAGTTCAGCCAATCGCGACTCTTCCAGCGAAGCGTCCTCGATCACGCTAATGGCGTGGTGGTGAAACTGAATGCATCGCAAAAGCAGATGGACCGCGGGCTCAGCGGTCGCGAAACGGTAGTGATAGTCCGCCAATCGTCGGCGACCTTCCTGATGTTTGGGTTGAAACCGCAAGAACCTCCAAACCTCCTCGGATGCCTTTTGGAAGTCTTCGTCGGCTGCGTATTCGGCACCGCGTTCGAGAAACCGGCTGGCCAATTGCTTCGTGGCGTGAGCATGCCAAAAGTACAACGCCGTCGTGCCCAAGAGCGCCGTGAAGATCGACACGGTTGCTAGTCGAATATTGAAGCCGTGAGGTGACCGGCGCTTGGAATTGCCCGATCGGCGTCGTGCGGTTCGGTGATCAGCTCTCTTCATCGAGGTCTCCGTAGTCGTAGGCGCCGTACCGCTTGGAGTATTCGGCCTGTGGCACGCCGGCAAAGACGTAGCCCGCGAGATTATTGAGCGAGTTCAGTAATCGATCGCTCGCACGTCGAACGGTGTCGATTCGACTGACGTCACGGAGGACGCACATGATGGTCGCGTCCGCTTGTCTTGCCGCTAGCAACGCTTCGCTGGCGGCGAGCACCGGAGGCGTGTCGATCACGACGTAGTCGAAATGCGATTTTGCTTCAGCGACGAGATCGGAAAACTCGCTGGTGCTGAGCAGTCGGTGAGGGTTGACCGTTGACTCGCCCGCGGTGAGCACGGCCAACGGGCCCGCGTCTTCGATGGCGATTGTCTGGGCAGCCTTCTGAAGAGTGGAACGCCCTTGCAAGACATCCATCACCCCCGGCCCACGCTCCAACCGGAACACGTCTTGGACGGATGGGATGCGCAAATCGCAATCGATCAGCAGAACCCGGCCGCCCGACGTTTTGGCGAGGCTGATCGCGAGCTGGCAGGCAAACGTCGTCTTCCCTTCGTTGGAGACGGAACTGGTCACCGCGAGCGATCGAATGTCGGCGACGTCCGCGCGTGTTCGCAGATACGTGCTGACGTTGTTGAAGCCCTCTTCAAAGACCCGTTTTTGCCGGTGGAGAATCGTGCGTCGCCCAAACCTGGCCGGCAAATCGGCGATCTCGCCGATCAATCCGATTCGCTCGCTCACTTGCTCGGGCACCGACACTCTTCGGACGCGATATTCCCACGCGCCGAACAGCAGAACCGGACAAATCAATCCACCACCAGCGGCGGCCAAAAGCATTTTGAGGGGATACTTCTCGACGGGACGCTTCGGAATCGGGACCTCCTCGACTTCGCTGTCGATGAACATCCGCACGACGCGAAACGGCGCAATCTGTTTCAAACGAATTTCACGAGCCCGTTTGTTGAGTGCCAACAGTGTTTCCCGCGCGACCTCGTGCTTTTCCTGCATGCGTTCATACTCAAATCGCAAGTTCTTGAACGTGCGGATCTTCTCGCGTTCTTTGGCGATGTTGGCGGCGATCATTCGCTCGTTGAGTTCCAACACCTCGAGTCGTTGCTCCAGTTGTTCACGCTCCTGACCGAGTTCCCGCTGTTCGTTTTGCTCCATCCGATCGGAGAGTTGACCCCTCCGGAAATGACGGATGTGATCGAGTTCCTTCTCAGCTTCGTCGACAAGGACTTTTAGGACGCGGTAGTTCGGGTGTGACACGCCATACTGTGTTTGGGCCTGACGCACGTCGAAGCGAAGTCGACGCAGATTCGCCTCTGCGGAGACAACGTCCGCCGAACCGGCCAGTTCCATCGCTAGTCGGTCCCCTTCGTCTTGCGGTTGCCGTTCGCCGGTTTGGCTCAGTTCTTCATAGTCGCGACGCGTTAACTCCAACGCGGCGTCATTTCGCTGCTTCTCGAGTTCATATCGCGCGAGCGCCGCCGAAGAAACGTTGCCGCTGTCACCGATGACCACCGCCGACTCCGACTGCGTCATGTTGTCGTGAGTCTTTTGCAGATCTCGCTGAAGCGCTTTGAGCCGATCGGAGTACGAACTGATTTCGCCTTCGAGAGTTTCCAACAGGATGTTCGCCTGCCGCACCCTGAAGCGATCCTGCTCCTCATTGAATTTTTGCCAATACTTGAGCGAGATCAGAGAGGCATCGCGGGGCCGATTGCTATGCGTTGAGATCGCAAAGAACTCGTCGCCACCGACCGATTTGACGCTGACCATCGAAGCGAGTTTCGCGATCGGATCTTCTGCTTGGAGTAGCTCGTTGGCCTTTGCGACCTCTGAATCGGCGGCGACCCGGCGCGTGATGACGTCCGATTTCATCATCGCCAACACGCCCTTGGTGTTGTGTCGATCACCGGCACCCTTGGCAAGCTCGACCCATTCCTGGTCGCGGATGACGCGGAAATAGAGCTTGGCGTTGTATTGCCGCTCAAACATCATCAGCGTGCCCAGTGCCGCCACGCTACCAACGACGACGCCGAGTACCAACGCGATCGGGCCCCACCGCCTCGCAACGACCTTTGCGAATCGAAATATCTCTCGACGCTTTTCCTCTTCCGAGACCGCAGCCGAACCCAACGTTGCCACCGATGTCGTGCCGCTCGCCGGACCATTCAGTCGGTTGTTCACAGGATGTCTCCCAGGTCGACCGTTTGATTCGCGGGGAACAAACGGTCGATGTACGACAGGAACGCCCAGAACAACATCGCCGCGGCCGGAATCATCAGCCAACCGGCGCCGTCGTGAATGAGGTGACCGAAACTCTCTTGAAAGCCAGCGTGGAACAGCAGACCGGTGACAAAGATTCGCCCCGCGTTCGCCATTAAGGCGATCGGCAAGATGCTCAAGATGATCAATCCGCGGATGAACCACGAACGCGCCGCGTTCGTGGTT